>NZ_JBBIAB010000017.1 GCF_039634785.1 Tistrella mobilis
AGGCCGTTCATAAACCCGGCGGGTTTCCGTCGTCCACATTCTGTCCGCTCCCGTTTCCTCTGGCGCGGCAGAGAATCACAACGGATTCACCGGATTCAATAACCTTCCGGACGGGCTCTCAGCCGCGCGACCGCGACAGCAGGGCCTGACAATGGGCCGCCACCGCATCGATCAGCGGCACGGCCGGCCGCAGCCGGTCGCGGATCAGCGGCAATTCGGTGCAGCCGAGCACGACGGCATCGGCCCCGCCCGCAACCAGATCGTCGAGGGCGGCCTGAACCGCGGCGATATCGGCCGGGGTCGGGCGCCCGGAAGAAATGCCGGTCTTGATCGCCCGGTCGAGCCCCGCCGCCAGCCCGGCACCGGGCGTCACCACCCTGTGGCCGGCCGCGGCGAGGGGGCCCGTAAATACGCCCGCTTCAAGGGTCTGTGCCGTGCCGAGCACGCCGACCGCGGCCCCTTTGGACGGGAGGCCGTCGGCCAGGAGACCGTCGGCCAGAAGACCATTAGGCAAAAGATCGGCCGGGCGCCGGAAGGGCTCTGCGATATGCAGGCAGGGCACGGGCACGGCGGCGGCGACCGCATCGAAGGCCAGATGCGCGGTGGCGGCACAAAGGCCGATCACACCGGCCCCGGCCGCGGCAAGCCCCTGCCCCGCCGCCACGAAGGCGGCGGTGACCAGATCGAAACGGCCGCGTTCGGCATCGGCCAGGACGGGCGCGAAAGACAGGCTGGCGATCAGCACCGGCACGGTGCCCGGCTCTGCCAGACGGTTCAGACGCTCGTAATAAAGCGCGGTGGAGGGCCAGCCGGTGCCGCCGATCAGGCCGATGGCGCCAGCCATGGGGAGGGTGTCGCGGGTTTGGGGCGCGCGCATGGCTCAGGCGGCCTCGGCCAGAACCAGCACGATGCCGCCGGCTTCGGCCGCGGGCACGACCAGCCGGCTGCCCTCGTCCCGGAAGCGCACGCCATTGCGGGTAAGCACCGCGCGGGCGGTATCGGCCGAGGCGACGCGCACCTCCACCGCCAGTTCGGCGGCGCTGCCATCGGCGCGGCGCGCGGCATCGCCCCAGGCGGCGGCGAAGCCCGCGGCATCGACCGCCTTAAGGGTCTGATCGCCCAGGGTCACCGAGACCGGCCCCTGCCCGGCCGGATCGATGCCGTAGATCGCGGCCAGATGATTGCGCATCGCCGCCGGATCATCGGTCACCACCGTCGCCGCCGCCCAGTATTCGGCGCCGTTCGGATGGGTGATCCAGGCCGGGCGCAGATAATGGCTGCGGTCCATCACCTCGCAGGCATTGAAGGCGAGCGGCCCGCGCGGGGCATCGGGCACCAGCACCCGGAAATGGATCCGGTCGACCGTGCCGTCCTCGGGGTCGCGATAGTCGGTGTCGAGTTCGTAATACATGCAGGCCGGAAAACCCGCCGCCTGCCAGGCCTGATCGAGCGCGGGCAGATCGGTCGCGGCATGGACGATCATCGCCAGCGCCGGCCTGCGGCCCAGAAGATCGCGCATATAGGGCACGGCATGGGCCGGGTCGGCATAGGCGAATTCCAGGAAATTGGTCATGCGATCATCGGTCGGGCGGAACAGCACCAGATGGTTGCCGCCGCGGCCGCCGGTTTTACCGCCGCCCATCGGCTCGTTGGTCCGCCAGGGCGTGACCGAGAAACCCAGCCGCAGATAGCAGGCGCGGATCGCCGGCAGATCCGGGGTTGAGATCATCAGATGATCGAGACCGATCAATTCCTTACGCATCGCGGAGGCTCCTTGACAGATGGCGGGACGTATTCCACGATCCAGAATATATTCCGCGATACAGGACATCAAGCCGGCCGCGGAGCGGGAGACGACCGATCGGGGGACAGGACCCATGACCAGATTGACGACACTGCGCCGCGGGCTTGCCGCGGCGGCGATCTGCCTGGCGGCGACCGCCGGCACGACGGCCGGGGCGGCCACGCTGACCTATGGCTCGCCGGTGCCGGAACAGGCGCTGTTCAATCGCGAGGGCGTGGTGCCCTTCCTGAAGGGCATCGAGACCGCGACCGAAGGTCGGGTCAAATTCCGCGGCCTGTTCGGCGGCACGGTGGTGAAGATGCCGACGGTGCTGCCCTCGATCCGCGACGGCGTGGTGAATGCGGGCTTCGTGGTGCTGGCCTTCTACCCGTCCGACCTGCCGCATGCCTCGGTGATGTCGGAACTGACCGGTTTCGGCGTCGACCCGGTGGCGGCGATGGGCGCGATCAACGAGGCGTTTTTCCAGGGCTGCCCCGACTGCCTGGACGAGATGCGCCGCGAGGGCCAGATCCCGCTGTTCCTGAATGCGACCGCACCGATGGCGATGCAGTGCACCAGCCCGGTGGCGGGCAAGGCCGATCTTCAGGGCCGCCGGGTCAGCGTGATCGGCAGCCCCGAGGCGCGCTGGGCCGAGGCGCTGGGCATGATCCCGGTCACCACCTCGATCACCGATCTGCTGATCTCGCTGCAGACGGGCAAGACCGATTGCGCGCTGGTGCCGATCAGCTGGGCGCAGAGCTATGGCCTGACCGATGTCGTCAAGGGCGTGATCGACATGCCCCAGGGCATCGTCGGCGGCGCGGTGCCGGTTTCGGTCAGCGTCGAGGCCTGGTGCCGGATCGGCGAGGCCGACCGCAAGGCGATCCTGGCCCATGCCGCGGCATCCGCCCTGCCCTATGTGCAGAAAGCCTATATCGATGCCGATGCCATGGTGCGGCCGAAGCTTGAAGCGGTGGCCGGCTTCTCGGCCGGAGATGCGGCGATGCGCGACGCCTGGCCAGCCTATCAGGCGGGCGAGATCAAGGCACTCGCGGCGCGCGCCGCCGAACGCGGCATCGCAGAGCCCGACGCCTTCGCGGCGCGGATCGCCCTGATCTACCGCAAATGGCACGAGGATTACCTGCCGAAGATCCAGGCCGACCCGGCCGAGATGACCCGGCTGCTGACCGAGACCGTCTTCCCGGAAAGCCTGACGGCGTGCCCCGGCTGATGCGCATCCTTGACCTGCTGGCGGCCCGGGCCGCCACGGCCACCGGCGCGCTGGGCGAACTGGCGGTGCTCGCCATGTTCGCCCATATGGCGCTGGATCTGATCATCCGCCTGGTGGGCGGCGGCACGCCCGAGGGCATGCCCGAGGCGGTGGCGCGGATCTATATGGTGATGGTGGTCTTCCTGCCGCTGGCGGGGCTTCAGGCCAGCGGCCGGCAGATCGAGGTGGCGGTGCTGGCCGAACGGCTGGGCGGCCGGGCGCTTTACCTGCAGCGGCTGGCCGCCGCCCTGGTGACGGTGGCGGTGGCGGGGCTGTTCACCTGGCTGTCGTTCGATGTCGCCTGGGTGGCGACGCTGCGCGGCGAGCGGGTGGTGCTGACCGGCTTTTCCCTGCCGGTCTGGCCGGGGCGCTGGGCGGTGGTGGCGGGGTTCGGCGCGCTGGCGCTGGTGGCCCTGGCTCAGCTGATCCGCACCGCAGCCGGCCGCGCGCCGGTGGAGGCCGCCCATGGCGCTTGAGAGCCTCGCCCCGGAATACCAGGCCTGCCTGGCCCTGCTGCTGTTTCTGGGGCTGGCGGCGCTGCGCGTGCCGATCGCCTTCGCCCTGTTCACGGCCGGGCTGGCGGGGACGGTGGCGATGATCGGCATCGGCCCGGGCTTTGCCCTGCTGTCGCGCGCGCCGCTGGAATTCGCCGCCAGCTGGGAGCTTTCGGCCGTGCCGATGTTCCTGCTGATGGGCAATATCGTCGCCCGCGCCGGGCTTGCCGATGTGCTGTTCACGCTGTTTCAGCACCTGACGAGGCGGGTGCCGGGCGGGCTGGCGGTTGCGACCAACATCACCTGTGCCGCCTTTGGCACGGCATCGGGGTCGAGCCTGGCGGCCACGGTGGGTGTCGGCCGGATCGCCGTGCCGCAGATGCTGAAACGCGGCTATGACCCGGGGCTGATCGCCGGGGTCTGCGGCTGTGCCGGCACCATCGCCGCGGTGATCCCGCCCTCCATCCCCTTCATCATCTTCGCGATCCTGACCGAACAATCGGTGCTGACCATGTTCGCCGCCGGCCTGCTGCCGGGGCTGCTGACCGCCCTTGCCTATACGGTGATGATCATCCTGCGCGCCCGGCTGAACCCGGCGATCGCCGGCGCCGATGCCCGCGAGGATGCGGGCCCCCGGCCGGGCCTGCGCGATCTGCTGGGGGTGTGGCCGGTGGCGGCGATCGCGGCCATGGTGATCGCGGGGCTTTATGGCGGCTTCGCGACGCCGACCGAAGCCGGCGGGCTGGGGGCGCTGGCGGCGCTGATCGTGGCGCTGATCCGCCGCACGCTCGACCGCGCGGGTTTTCGGGCCGCCATCGCCGACACCGCCCGGACCACGGCCGCGATCCTGATCGTGGCGGTGGGGGCAAGCACGCTCTCCACCTATCTGGCGCTGACCGGTTTTCCGGAAGTCGTCGCCGGGCAGCTGGCGGTGTTCGCCGATACCGATATCGCCTTCCTGCTGGTGCTGTCGGTGGTGCTGCTGGCGCTGGGCACGGTGCTGGACCCGATGGGGGTGATGCTGCTGGCCCTGCCGATCTTTCTGCCGGCGGTGGAGGCGCGCGGGCTCGACATGGTCTGGTTCGGGGTGATCGCGGTGAAGTATATCGAGATCGGGTTGATCACGCCGCCGCTCGGATTGAACTTGTTTGCGGCCCATGGTCTGATGCCGGCCGGCATCTCCTTCGGCCGCGTGGTGCGCGGCGCCGCGTGGTTTCTTCTCGCTGAAATGGTCGTCATGGTTCTGTTGCTCGCCTTCCCCGGCATTTCCCTCTGGCTGCCCTCGGTGATCCGATGAGCGGGGTGGAGATGGAGGACGACAAGGGGGCGGACGACGAGAAGGGGGTGGAGCGGCGATCCGGCACCATTCAGTCGGTGTCGATCGCGGCGCGCTTTCTCACCATCCTGGCCGATGCCGAGGGGCCGATGGCGCTGGGCGAGCTGGCCCGGCGCGCCGGCACCGGCACCTCCACCGCCCATCGCTATATGCAAAGCCTGATCAAGGAAGGGCTGGCGGTGCAGGAAACCGCCAGCGGCCGCTATGATCTGGGGCCCACGGCGCTGGATATCGGCATCGGCGCGCTGCGCCGGATCGATGCGGTGGAGGTGGCGGCACGCCATATGAAGGCGCTGGCCATGCGCATCGCCGCCAGCGGCGGGGTGGCGATCTGGACCGATCGCGGCCCCACCGTGGTGCGCTGGTATCGCAGCGCCTATTTCTCGATCAGCGCCATTGGCCTCGGCGATGTGCTGCCGCTGGACAACACCGCCTGCGGCCTGGTCTTCCAGGCCTTTCTGCCGCCGGAGCGGATCGAGGTGGCGCGCAGGCTCCAGCCGGCGCCGTTTCGCGGCAAGCCGCCGGCCGCCCGCGATCTGGCGCAGATCCGCGAAAGCTTCGGCCATGAACTCAGCGGCCATCTGCTGTCGGGGATCACCGGCCAGGCGGCGCCGGTTTTCGATGCCCAGCATGAAGTCGCCTGCGTGGTGACCACCACCACCGGCACCGCCCTGCCGGAAGCCGACCGCGCCCTGATCTTCGCCGCAGCGCGGGAGGCCTCGGCCGAAGCCGGCGGCGCCGGGGCCTATGGCCGGCCATAACATCTTTCAAACACCGTATATTTTGCGCTGCGGCGCGCAGCCGCTATGATCGCGCCTGCCCACGGCAGACGCGCCGCGGGCGGCGGGTCCGCCGATCATGCCCCCATATGCCCGGGATCATATGCCAGCAGGGCCATATGCCAAGAGGGTGGCCGGACCGGCAAAGCGGAAGACGACCGACAGGGAAGGTGGAGTTCATGAGCATGAGGTTCGACGGCCGCGTTGCCATCGTGACCGGGGCCGGCGGCGGCCTTGGGCGTTGCCATGCGCTGGCGCTGGCCGCGCGCGGTGCGAAGGTGGTGGTGAACGATCTGGGCGCCGACGGCCGGTCTTCGGATGCGGCCGCCCAGGTCGTGGCCGAGATCGAGGCCGCCGGCGGCGAGGCGATGGCGAGCGGCGCCTCGGTGACCGATGCGGCGGCGGTGGAGGCGATGGTCGCCGAGACCATGGCGCGCTGGGGCCGGGTCGACATTCTGGTCAACAATGCCGGCATTCTGCGCGACAAGAGCTTCGCGAAGATGAGCCTGGACGATTTCCGCCTGGTGGTCGACGTGCACCTGATGGGTGCGGTGATCTGCACCAAGGCGGTGTGGGAGATCATGCGCGCGCAGAATTACGGCCGCGTGGTGATGACCACCTCGTCCTCGGGCCTGTACGGCAATTTCGGCCAGTCCAATTACGGCGCCGCCAAGATGGCGCTGGTCGGGCTGATGCAGACCCTGTCGCTGGAAGGTGTGAAGAACGACATCCGCGTCAACTGCCTGGCCCCCACCGCCGCCACCCGCATGACCGAGGGCCTGATGACGGCCGAGGTTCTGGCGGCGCTGCGCCCCGAGACGGTCTCCCCCGGCCTGCTCTATCTGGTGTCGGAAGACGCGCCGACCCGGATGATCCTGAACGCCGGCGCCGGCAGCTTTGAACGCGCCTATGTGACGCTGACCGAAGGCGTCTACATCGGCGACGGCCCCGACGCCGCCGAGCAGATCGCCGCCCGCATCGACGAAATCGGCGACCGCGCCCGCGAAATCGTGCCGGAAAGCGGCACCGCCCAGGGCACGTTCGAAATCGGCAACGCCACGGCGGCGCTGAAGAAGAGCTGACCTTTGACCTGCCCGGGTACGGGCGGGGTGGAGGGGTGAGAACGGCCGCATCCTTGGGGGTGCGGCTGTTTTTTTTGGGGGGGTGGGGTCAGAAATCGGGGGGTGAGAGGTCGGTGGTCCAGACCGCTTAGATAGGTAACAGTTCAGCCCGCCGACGTGGGTAACAGGTGTGCAAGATGATCGCGGCCGGCTATCATGACGTCGTCTACATCAAGCCCTCCACCCAGATTCTTATAGCCGTCTCAAATGGTGGAGAGATCGCCGCACCCTTTTTCAACTTGAAGATGGCGTGGCATCTGATTTACGGTGCAGACGAGTGGAAGGATTCTGACGGGAAAATTCTCGATGGGACTCCCCATCTGAGATTTCGGGAGGGCTGGGAGTTGGCGATCAGAAATTTCAATGAGGCGCAATTAGTCGGAATTCTTAGTAATAGACTATCCCCCTCTCAGGAGATAAAATCCCCTGAGAAATTAATAGGACGGGAGGCTTACCTACAGCGCATTCATCGAGCACTCCATTCACCGGGACGGCATTTATTTATTTTCGGAGATAGAGGAGTAGGAAAAACTTCTCTTGCAGTTACGGCAGGCCAAATTTCAGTAAATGAAGACAAGAATTTTATATACATTCCTTGTAGTAATGGCACTACTTTTTTTGATGCCATCTGGGCAGTGGGGCGCGCCGTCTCTGATATCAGCCCGGTAAAGAAATCAGGTGGGTTCGCAGTTGGAATAAATCTTCCGCAAGTCGGCGGAGTGAATTTTGGCGTCAATCACGGTGGAAAGACACTAGACAAGCCAACCTCCTTTAACGACTGTCTATCAATGATAGGCTTCGTGAGATCTCGATTAACAGGACAAATAATAATATGCTTTGATGAAATGGATAGGATCTTATCGTCGGGGGAAAAGAACAACTTTGCTGAACTTCTGAAAAATATTAGCTCAGTGGTTGATGATGTAAGATTCATATATTGTGGCATTGGCGCAGATGTCGATGAGTTAATCGGTGCGCATCTATCTGTTGGACGCATGTTTGAACCAATTCACGTTGAAAAACTAAGCTATGATAGTCTTTGGAAAATAATTGACAATGCAGCATCCGATTTAAGCGTAACCATTCCTCAGGGCATTCTCATAAGAATCGGCGTCATCAGCGACGGATTTCCTCACTATGTACACTTGATGGGAGAATGCCTCTTCTATAAAATGTTCGATGATCCAGCATATGTTTCAACATGTTCCGCGGAACACTTCAAGGCCGCACTCCGAGATTCTCTAGTAAAGGCCGAGCCATCCCTCCGAAGAATATATCAAAAAGCCACTGAAAAATCAAAAAATAGTCTGGATTATGAGATTGCGCTTTGGGCACTAGCGGATAGAACCGCGACGCGCCGCCAGATTAAAGAGATATACGAGACATCGTATTCACGTATCCAGAATGCAATGTATACGTCGAATTTTTTGTCAAAAGACGTATTCAATCAGCGCATGCTAATGCTGAGGAAGGATAGCCACGCCAAGATCGTTACTGGGCATGGCGCAGGATGGTTTTCATTCAGGGAGAATGTTGTGCGCGGTTACGTCCGAATGAAGGCCGAAAGTGAAGGTATTGAACTTTCACCAGAACTGACAAATTGATCTGACGCTTCTAAGCGAGGTGATGCCAATAAAGATCAATCAGCGGAGACCCCAGATAGCACGCATTAAGAGAAAAAAGTCCCACGCCCTCGACGCCGCCATCCTCCGCGGCCTCGCCGACGGGGCCGCCGGGCGCACAACCCCTGCTGACGAGGTCTTCGACGAACTCAAAGCCCGCTACACCGCCATGGCCGAAGCCCGCAGACCCAGGTAGGGTCCCCTCGCCCCCTGCCCCACGCCGCCGCGCCCCAACCGCACCGCACACCCCGCCCTAAAATTTCTCCCGCACCGCACAATACGATTTGATCTTGCGCACCGCCCCGGTTTCGGCGACAAGAATAATGACTCATGAATCATTAATCAGTTCGGAGCGAGGCATGCACGCCGAGTTCACGGCCGAAGAGCGGGCGTTCCGCGATCAGGTGCGGCGGTTCTGCGAGGAGCGGCTGCCCGAGGATATCCGGGCGAAGGTGCTGGAGGGGCGGCATCTTTCCCGTGCGGATCACATCCGCTGGCAGAAGATCCTGCATGAACAGGGCTGGATTGCGGGGTTCTGGCCGAAGAAATGGGGCGGGTGCGACTGGACGCCGGTGGAAGGCTATATCTTCCAGGAAGAAACCGCGCGCGCCGGTGCGCCCTGGCTGCTGCCCTTCGGGGTGAATTATGTGGGCCCGGTGATCTTCACCTATGGCAATGCCGATCAGCAGGAACGGCATCTGCCGGGCATTCTGTCGTCCGACGTGTTCTGGTGCCAGGGCTATAGCGAGCCCGGCGCCGGGTCGGATCTGGCCGGGCTGAAGACCCGGGCGGTGCGCGACGGTGACCATTATGTCGTCAACGGATCCAAGATCTGGACCACCATGGCCCATTGGGCCGACATGATGTTCTGTCTGGCGCGCACCGATGCGGAGGCCGCACGGCCCCAGGAGGGGATCTCGTTCCTGCTGCTGGACATGAAGCAGCCGGGGGTGACGGTGCGGCCGATCGTCTCCATCGACGGCGCGCATCACCTGAACGAGGTGTTCTTCGACGATGTCCGCGTGCCGGTGAGCGAGCGGGTCGGCGACGAGAACCGCGGCTGGACCTATGCAAAATTCCTGCTGGGGCATGAGCGCATGCTCTCGGCCGAAACCGGCAAGGCAAGGCGGCTGATCGGCAAGATCCGGCGCATGGCCGCCCGCCTGCCCCATGCCAACGGCCGGGGCGTGCTGGCCGACGATGCCCGCTTCCGCGACCGCATCGCCCGGCTGGACATCCGCGTGCTGGCGCTGGAATGGACCACGCTGCGCATGCTGGATGCCGCCATGGAGGGCGCATCGCCCGGGGCCGAGGCGTCTCTGCTGAAGATCCGCGGCAGCGAACTGGTGCAGGCGATCACCGAACTCGCCACCGACGTGCTGGGCCTCTACGGCATCCCCTTCGATGTGCGGCTGCTGGAAGCCGAGGCACAGGGTGTCGAAATCGGCCCCGACGGCGCCGCCGGCATCCTGGCCGAATTCCTCTACCACCGCGCCCCCACCATCTGGGGCGGCTCCAACGAAGTCCAGCGCAACATCCTGGCCAAACACGCCCTGGGCCTCTGACCGTAACGCCCCGAAGCCCGGGCACTGCCTGCGTTCACAACAGGCTCCCAGCCGCCATTGAGGCGGCGGCCAAGGGTGCGGAGCACCCGCCCGGCGAGGGGCTAAAAGACCCGGCGGCGGCCAAGGGCGCGGAGCACCCGCCCGGCGAGGGGCAAAAAAAACCCGCCCAACCCAGGCTCCCAGCCGCCATTGAGGCGGCGGCCAAGGGCGCGGCAGCGCCCGCCCGGCGAGGGCCAAACAAACGAGCATCACATGAACTTCCGCTTCACCGAAGAACAGTCGATGCTGCGCGACATGGCCAGGCGCTGGGTCGCGGAGCGCTATGATCTGAAGCGCCGCAAGGCCGCGGCGGCCGGCGGTTTCGACCGGGTCGCCTGGGCCGATATGGCGGAAATGGGCTGGCAGGGCGTGGCGCTGCCCGAGGCGGCCGGCGGCAGTGCCGGCGGTGCGGTCGAGACCATGATCGTAATGGAGGAAATCGGCCGCGGGCTGATGGTCGAGCCGTATCTGCCGACCGCGGTGATCGCCCCGGCGGCGCTGATGCTGACCGGGGCGGCCGCGGATGACGCGCGGCTGGCGGCCATCGCCGGCGGCCGGCTGGTGGTCGCCTTCGCCCATGACGAGCCCGGCCTGCGCGACCCCGCCGCCCCGCGCCGCACCCGGGCGGTGCCGGTGGGCGATGGCTGGCGGCTGGACGGCGCCAAGAGCGTGGTCCGTGCCGGGGCCGAGGCGGATTGCCTGCTGGTTTCGGCCGCGATGCCCGAGGGCGCCACCGGGCTGTTCCTGGTGGATGCGACGGCGCCGGGGATCACCCGCACCGGCTATCCGACACTCGACGGCATGACCGCGGCCGAGATCGCGTTCGAGGGCACCGAGGTGCCGGCGGCCGCCCTGCTGGCCGGCGCGGCGGATGCCATCCTGGCCGCCCTGATCGACCGCGCCATCGCGGCCGAACTGGCCGAGGCGCTGGGGGTGATGGAGCGGCTGAAGGCGGCGACGCTGGACCATCTGCGCACCCGCCGCCAGTTCGGCCAGGAAATCGGCCGGTTCCAGGCGCTGCAGCACCGCATGGCCGATATCCACATCGCCTGCGAAGAGGCGCGGTCGATGGTGATCATGGCGACGGTCGCGCTGGACGAGGACGACGTGCTGGCCCGCGCCCGCGCGGTGTCGGCCGCCCGGCTGCATGTCGCGGAACTGGCGATGCATGTCGGGCGCGAAGCGATCCAGCTGCATGGCGGCATCGGCATGACCGACGAGATGATCGTCGGCCACGGCTTCAAACGCCTGAAGGTGATCGCCGCCGGCATGGGCGGCAACGACCTGCATCTGGACCGCTTCATCGCCACCACCGAGCAGAGCAACGCCGCCTGATCGCCTGATCGCCAGAGACGTTGAAGACATCACCCAAGGGCGGCAGACGAACCGCCCCACCTCTGAGGAAACCAGCCCCGTGACCACCGAACCCGGCGCCTTCGAATTCCGCGACTATCAGTGCTTCACCTTCGAACGCCGCAACCGCGTGCTGACCGCAACCATCAATCGCCCCGAGGCGATGAATGCGGTCAATGCCCGGCTGCACGAGGAATTCTCGCGGCTGTTCACCGACCTCGCCATGGATCCCGACAGCGATGTGGTGGTGCTGACGGGCGCCGGCCGCGCCTTCTGCGCCGGTGGCGACATCAACTGGATGCAGGAACATATCGATGTGCCCGGCGAATTCGAACGCACCGGGCTTGAGGCCAAACGCATCGTGTTCAGCCAGCTGGACCTTGAAAAGCCGCTGATCTGCCGGCTGAACGGCCATGCCACCGGGCTGGGTGCGACCATCGCACTGATGTGCGACATCATCATCGCCTCCGACAAGGCGAAGATCGGCGACCCGCATGTGTCGGTGGGGCTGGTCGCGGGCGATGGCGGCGCGGTGATCTGGCCGCAGCTGATCGGCTTTGCCCGCGCCAAGGAATTCCTGCTGACCGGCGACCTGCTGACGGCCCCCGAGGCGGCGCAGATCGGGCTGATCAACCGCGCGGTCGCGCCGGAGCGGCTGGACGACGAGGTCTACGCCCTGGCCGACCGCCTGGCCGGGGGCGCCACCAAGGCGATCCGCTGGACCAAGACCGCAACCAATATCGCCCTGAAACAGCTGGCCCATTCGATGATGGACGCCTGCATCGGGTACGAGAGCATGTCGAACCTGACCGAAGACCATCGCGAGGCGGTCGCCGCCTTCCGCGAGAAGCGCAAGCCGGCCTTCACCGGTCGATAAGCTCACCGGTCGATAAGATCAGAGGAACCCCGTCATGACCGCCCCCACACCCCAGGGACCGCTTGAAGCCGATCTCGCCCGCAGGATTGCGGAGACGGGCACGCTCGGCCGTCTTCTGCGGGCGCGGGCGGCGGAACATGGCGCGGCCCCCATGCTGATCGCCCCCTCGCGGCTGTACCCGGCAGAGGCGGACGGGCTGGCGGTCACCAGCTTCGCCGCCATGGCGGCGGGGGCGGAGCGGCTGGCCCGGGCGCTGGTGGCGGCGGGTGTCGGGCCGGGTGACGGCGTCGGCGTGCTGGCCGGCAACACCGCCGTCACCGAGGCGCATCTGGTGCAGTATGCCGCCGCCCTGGCCGGCGCGGTTCTGGTGCCGATCAACCCGCGCTATGGCGACGAGGATCTGGACCACGCCATCGCCCTTGGCCGGCTGAAGATCGCCTTTGCCGAACCGGGGCTGATGCCGCGGCTTGCCGCCGCCGCGATGCGGACGGACGGCAGGATCCGTACCGTTGATCTGGGCGCGGGGCTCGCCGGGCTGATGGTGGATGCCGATGCCGGTCTCGCCCTGCCCGAGGTGGCGCCCGAGGCCGTCGCCGATCTGATCTTCACCTCGGGCACCACCGGCCGGCCCAAGGCGGTGGAGCACAGCCACAGCTCTGCCGTGGCCACGGGGGCGATCTTCGGCACGGCGCTGGGGCTGACGCCCGATGACCGGCATCATCATGCGGTGCCGTTCTTCACCAGTTCGGGCGTGCATTTCAACCCGCTGGCCGCGCTCTGGGCGGGTGCTGCGATGATCGTGGAGCCCGTCTTCGACGCGGCGCGCATCCTTGCGCGGATCGCGGCCCGGCGCAGCACGGTGCTGCTGTCGGTGCCGTCGGGCTTTCTCTATCTGCTGGATGCGCTGGCGCGGGCGGGCGGCGACGCCCCCGATCTGTCGAGCATCCGGCTCTGGAATTATGGCGGCGCCGCCATGCCGCAGGAGGCGGTGGCGGCACTGGCCCGGCGGTTCCCGGCGGTCGACCAGCGCCAGAACTACGGCATGACCGAGACGGGCCCCACCGGCACCATGCTTCTCCCCCACGAGGTGCTGGCCAGGCCCGGCTCGGTCGGCCGGCCCATGCCGCTCTGCCGGGTGCGGATCACCGATGCCGGGGGCTGCGTGCTGCCGGCCGCGGCGGCGGGCGAGATCGAAATCCTGAGCCCGGCCAATATGATCGGCTATCGCGATGCGCCCGAGGCGACGGCGGAGACGATCAGGGATGGCTGGGTCCGCACCGGCGATTGGGGGCGGATCGATGCCGACGGCCATCTCCACCACCTGGACCGGCTGAAGGATGTGATCGTCCGCGGCGGGCTGAAGATCGCCGCCCGGCGGGTGGAAGACGTGCTGCACCGCATCCCCGGCGTGTTCGAGGCGGCGGTGATCGCCCTGCCCCATCCACGGCTGGGCGAGGATGTCGCGGCGGTGGTGGTGCGCACGGCGCCTGACACAACCGAAGACCTTGGCACAACCGAAGACCCTGGCACAACCGAAGACCCTGGCACAACCGAAGACATCGAAACCGATGAACACTTCATCGCCCGGCTGCAAGCGGCCGCCGCGGCGGTGCTGGCCGATTACGAGATCCCGAGACGGGTCTTCCTCACCGATGCGCTGCCCCGCAACCCGCTGGGCAAGGTGTTGAAGACCGAACTGCGCCGGCTGCATGCCGGGGCGGCCCCACCCTACCGACACGATCTGCACCCACAAGATCTGCACCCATCGCATGGATGAGGCATGAAGGCGCGGCCCGCGACCCCAGGGGACGGAAACCAGAACCGCGCCATGCCCAGGGAGGAGACAGAGATGACCCAGAGCATCACGGGCCGGAAATTCAGCCGGCGGACCCTGCTGAAGACGACCGCCGCCGCGGCCGCGATCGCGCCGATGAGCCGGCTGTGGATCCCCGGCGCCCATGCCGCGGACAACCCCGTCACGCTGGGCCTGGTGACGCCGCTGTCGGGCGCGCAGGAGATGATCGGCAGCTTCGTGCGCCATGGCGCCGAAATCGCGGTCGAGAAGATCAATGCCGATGGCGGCGTGAACGGCCGGCCGCTGGCGCTGGAGATCCGCGACAGCAAGGCCAACCCGGCCGCGGCGACCGTGGCCGCGCGCGAGCTTCTGGGCCAGGGCGTCAACCTGCAGCTGGGTACCATCTCGTCGGCGGTGGCGCTGGCCATGGGCCCGCTGATGCAGGCGGCCGGCGGCACGGTACTGACCTGCGGCGCCGGCACCGAAAAGCTGAACCACGAGAATTACAGCCCCAATGTCTTCCGGGTGGGCGACAGCCCCTATTCGCGCCAGTACGGCCTGATCCGGCTGATCGCCGAGCGCTACCCGAACGTCACCAGCTGGGGCGGCATCATCCCCGACCATGAATACGGCCGCACCACCTGGGCGATCTTCGTGGATGCGATGCTGAACATCTTCCCCGAGGTGACGGGCAGGCAGCCCGAGATCCAGCGCCCGATCCTGATCCCCTATGGCGCGGGCGATTATAAGAACTTCATCGCCGCCGCGGTGCGCCAGCCCTTCGAGGGGCTGTATACCTCGGCCTATGGCGGCGATGCGGTGACCCTGTTCCAGCAGGCGAAGCCCTTCGGCCTGTTCGAGAAGACGAAGGTGGTGGTGGACTCGGCCAATGAATTCCTGGTGCCGCTGGCGATGAAGGACCAGACCCCGGACACCTGGACCGGCACCCACTGGTATTTCAACGGCAACACCGACAACCCGATGTCGAAGCATCTCTACGATGCCTATGTCGCGCGCACCGGCAACAAATATCCGATGGGCTGGGCGGCGGAAGCCCATGCCGCGGTCTATGCCTACAAGGCCGCACTTGAGAAGACCGGCGGCGAGACGAAGGCCGATGCGATCATCGCCGCGCTGAAGGGCCTCACCTTCGACAGCGCCACCGGCAAGCGCACGCTGCGCGCCGAGGACAACCAGGCGATCAAGAGCGTCGAGATCATCCGCATCAGTCCCAAGGCCGACAACCCGGATGGTTTCGCGGTCACCGATTTCGTCTCGGTGCCGGGGGAGAGCGTGGTGGAGCCGGCGCGGCCGGGGCAGAAGCTTGAACTGAAGACGCTGTAAAGGTCTCTCGACTTGCAGCCACCGGGGCGCGGCCAGAACGATCGCGCCTCCCCGGTGACGGGCCGCACCCCCTCCCCGGTGGCTGCACTTTTTTGAGAGTCCAGGGCGGCGGTTTTCGCGGCAGAGAAGAAGGTGGATCCCCGCCTGCGCGGGGATGACGGCATTTTCTTTCTGATCAGCGATCCGCCGTCGGATCCGCGGCAGGCCGGCCGACGAGCGGCGGCAACGAAAACCGATCCCGTCATCCCCGCGCAGGCGGGGATCCACCTTTCCACCCGCCACCCCGACCACCCCGACCTTCCGCACCCCGATGCGGCCTTACGGAGGCGATGATGACGTTCGCCGATCTGGCGCTGATCCTGTTCAACGGCATGGCCTGGGCGGCCGCGACCTTTCTGGTGGCGGCGGGGCTGACGCTGATCTTCGGCATCCTGCACATCCTGAACTTCGCCCATGGCGGGTTCTTCATGATCGGCGCCTATATCGCCTTCACCCTGCTGCAGCTGGCGGGCGGGGGCGGGGTGCCGCTCTGGCTGTATCTGGTGGTGGCGCTGGCATCGGGCATGGCGGTGGCCGTGCTGGGGGTGCTGGCCGATCTCGCCATCTTCCGGCGGCTGCGCGGGGTTGAGGACGCCTATGTGCTGATCGCAACCTACGCCCTGCTGCTGGTCTGCGACGGCGCGGTCAAGCTGATCTGGGGGCTGAACTTCATGTCGGTGCCGACCCCCGACGAGCTGGGCGGCGCGGTGTTCCTGGGCGATGCGATCATGCCCGAATTCGCGCTTTTCGTGGTGGCCTGCGGCCTGCTCGCCTTCATCGGGCTGGACCTGCTGATGGAGCGGACGACCTTCGGCAAGCTGATCTGGGCGGTCGCCATGGACAGCTGGATGGCGAAGCTGCTGGGCATTCGCGTCGGCCGGGTGCTGATGATCACCGTGGTGATCGCCTTCGGCCTGGCGGGCCTTGCCGGCGGGCTGCTCGCCGCCAATCAGAGCCTGTCGCCCAGCCTGGCCGGCGTGTTCCTGCTCCAGGCCTTCGGGGTGATCATCGTCGGCGGCATGGGCAGCATTCGCGGGGCGGCGATCGCCGCCGTGATGCTGGGGCTGATCGAAAGCTTCGGCACCGTCTTCCTGCCGGATTATCCCGGCATCCTCTTCTTCGTCGCCCTGGCCGCCGTGCTGCTGATCCGGCCGCAGGGGCTGATGGGACGCGCACAGGTGGCATGATGACGCTTGCGACCCGGACGACACCGCTTCTGGCGCTCTGGCCGCTGGCGGTGGGCCTCATCCTCTTCGCCCTGGCGCCGGCACTGCTCAATCAGGGGCTGGTGTTCCTGGCGGGGCTGACGCTGGTCAACATCGTGTTCGCCCAGGCCTGGAACCTGCTGTTCAGCACCATCGGCCTGCTGTCCTTCGGCCAGGCGATGTTCTTCGCGATCGGCGCCTATGCCATGGCGGCAGGTCCGCAGCAGGCCGGCGGCGGGCCGTTCCTGATGTGGCTTAGCCTCTCCACCGGGCTGGGGGCGCTGGCGGCGATCGTCTTCGGCATCGTGGCGCTGCGCCGCTCGGGCGGGATCTATTTCGCGGTGCTGACGCTCGCCTTCGCCGAACTGGTCCATGTGCTGATCACCAAGACCGACTGGCTGGGCCGCAATGACGGGCTGACCGGCATCTATCGCCCCAGGATCGAGCTTGGCATCGCCACCATCGATCTGACGCAGGGCGATGCCTATTACTGGTTCATGCTGGTCGCCTGCGGCCTGGCCTCGGCCCTGCTCTGGTGGGCGGGGCATGGCGTGCTGGGCCGCAGCTT
Source organism: Tistrella mobilis (assembly GCF_039634785.1). NCBI lineage: Bacteria > Pseudomonadati > Pseudomonadota > Alphaproteobacteria > Geminicoccales > Geminicoccaceae > Tistrella > Tistrella mobilis. Next base: position 17,191 of record NZ_JBBIAB010000017.1, read on the forward strand.
CCGGGCGATCCGGCAGGATCCCGTGCGGGCGGCGTTCCTGGGCCTTGATGTCGACCGCCACCGCCTGGCCGCCTTCGCCATTTCGGGCGCCGCCAGCGCCTTCGCCGGCGCGGTGAGTGCGCCCTGGATGCAGATCGTCACCCCCGAACTCGCCCATTGGAGCATGTCGACCAGGCCGGTGCTCTATGCCCTGCTGGGCGGCGCCGCCAGCTTCTGGGGCCCCGCGGTCGGCGCGATCCTGTTCGGGGCGGTGGAATATGCCACCCGCACCATGCACGGCATCGCCGACATCACCACCGGGCTGATGCTGCTGGCCGTGGTGCTGGCGATCCCCGGCGGCGTGATGGGGCTGGTGATGAAGCTGCGCGCGCGGCCCGCCGCAACCGCACCCGCCAGACCCGTCGCATCGACCACCCGCCCGCAGGAGCAGACGCCATGAGCCTGTCCGCCCCCTCCCCCTCGGCATCGTCCGCGCCGCTGCTGGCGGCCCGTGGCCTGGTGAAGTTCTACGGCAAGACCCAGGTGCTGCACGATGTCTCGATCGATGTGGCGCCGGGCGAGGCCCATGTGGTGATCGGCCCCAACGGCGCCGGCAAGACCACGCTGTTCAAGGCGGTCTCAGGCGAGTTTCCGGTCGATGGCGGCGAGATCCGCTTCGACGACGGCAATGTCACGAAGCTTGCCGGCTGGCAGCGGGTGCGGCGGGGCGTCGGCCGGTCCTTCCAGGTGGCGCGGATCTTCGGCGAGATGACCACGGCCGAGAACCTGATCGTGGCGGTGGAGGCGCGCGAGCGCCGGGCCCGCGGCGGCATCGCGCTCACCTTCCGGATCAGCCCCCGCCAGGGCACGCTGGCCGAGGTCCGCCGGCTGCTCGACGGGCTGGGGCTGGGGCCGCGCGCCGACGACCCGGCAAAGCTGCTCTCCCACGGCGACAAGAAGCGGCTGGAGCTGGCGATGAGCCTGGCGCTGCGGCCCAAGCTGATCATGCTCGACGAGCCGACCGCCGGCATGTCGCCGGGCGACCGCACGGCGGCGGCCGAGCTGATCGACGAAACCCGGCGTGCCCACGGCCTCGCCTTCCTGCTCACCGAACATGACATGGGCGTGGTCTTCGGCCTTGCCCAAAGGCTGACCGTGCTGCATCACGGCCGGGTCATCGCCAGCGGCGAACCGGCCACGGTGCGCGACGAGCCGACCGTCAAGGAGGTCTATCTGGGCCATGGCTGACCCGCTTCTGCGCATCGAGGCGCTTCATTCGGGCTATGGCGATGCCGCGGTGCTCCACGGCATCGACCTGGCCATCGCCGAGGGCTCGGCCGTGGCGCTGCTGGGCCGCAACGGCGCCGGCAAATCCACCCTGCTGAAGACCATCCTGAACGCCGGGCCGCGAGTGACCGGCGGCCGCATCACCCTGGACGGCCGGGATGTGGGACCGCTCGGCCCCGATGCCCGCGCCCGGGCCGGGCTGATGCTGGTGCCCGAAGACCGCCGGATCTTCCCGCATATCACGGTGGCCGAGAATATCGCACTGGGCGCCCATGCCGCCCGCCCGGGCGTGAAGCCGATGACCATGGACGAGATCTGGGCGCTGTTCCCGGCGCTGGTGCCCTTCGCGGCCCGCGCCGGCTATGCGCTCTCGGGCGGGCAGCAGCAGATGGTGGCGGTGGCCCGCGGCGTGATCGCCCGGCCGCGCCTGCTGCTGCTGGACGAACCGGTGGAAGGGCTGGCCCCGGTGATCGTGGACCAGATGGCGGCCGAAATCCGCCGCCTGCATCGCGATCACGGGCTGACGGTGCTGGTGACCGAACAGAACCTCGCCTTCGCCCGCGCAGTGACCGACCAGGTGCATCTGATCGACAGCGGCCAGCTGGTGTATTCGGGCAGCTGGCATGAGTTCGACGCCGATCCCAGCCTCAAATCCCGCTACCTCGCCGTTTGAGTCTTTCAGCCCCTCGCCGGGCGGCCACTACCGTGGCCTTGGCCGCCGCCTCAATGGCGGGAGTCTGTTCGACCCTCGCCGGGCGGGCGCTCCCGCGCCCTTGGCCGCCGCCTCAATGGCGGCTTGTGACGATCATCGCCGTTGTTCCGCGCCCTGTGCTCCCGAGGACCCCGCACCCCATGTCCAGCATCCTTGTCGACGACCCGAGCGGCTTTCGCCTGCGCTACACCCCGGACGAGACCCGGCTGCGCCGGGCGGCCGGCGAATGGTCGGGGCGCACGCTGGCCGATCATGCCCGCGACCGGGCGCGCCAGACCCCCGACCGGGTTGCCGTGCGCACCGAAACCGGCAGCCTGACCTATGGCCAGGCCCTGACCCGGGCGGTAAAGCTGGCGCGGCGGATGCGGCAGGCGGGGCTGAAGCCCGGCGATGTGGTCAGCTTTCAGCTGCCCAATTGGGAAGAGGCGGTGGTGCTGAACCTGGCCTGCACGTTGGGCGGGCAGGTGATCAACCCGATCGTGCCGATCTATCGCGACCGCGAGGTGGGCTTCATTCTGGGGGATGCGCGCTCGAAACTTCTGGTCCTGCCGGCGGAATGGCGGCGGTTCGACTATGCCGCCATGGCGCGGGGGCTGAAGCCCGGCCTGGTGCATCTGCGCACCGTCATCACCGTGCGCGGCCGCGCGGAAGGCTGCGATAGCTGGGAGGATTGGGGCGGGGCCGAAGACGACGGCGCCGTGGATTTCGGCGAGGATTTCACCCCGCCCGATGCCTCGGCGCTGAAGATGGTAATGTACACCTCGGGCACCACCGGGCGGCCCAAGGGCGTGCTCTATGCCCACGAGACCTCGCAGCGGGCGCTGCTGAATTCCATGGCCGCCTGGAATGTCCGGGCGGGCCAGGTGATCCTGATGCCCTCTCCCGTGACCCACGTCACCGGCTTCTCTTACGGCATGGAGCTGCCCTTCTGTCACGGCACGACCACCGTGTTCATGGAGCGCTGGGACGGCAGCCGGGCGCTGGATCTGATCGAAGATCATGGCGTGTCGGTGATGATCGGCGCGACCCCCTTCCTGCAGGAGCTGACCCAGGCCGCGGAAAGCGCCCGCGCCGCCGGGCGGCCGCCGGTGGCGGCCAGCCTGAAGATCTTCGCCTGCGGCGGTGCGGCGGTGCCGCCCGAAGTGGTGCGCCGCGCCCGCGCCGCCCTGCCCGGGCTTGCCGCCTTCCGGGTCTATGGGTCGAGCGAATGCCCGATGATCACCCAGGGCTATCCCGGCACCGACCCGGCCTCGGCCGAAGCCGCCGCGGTGACCGACGGCGCGGTGACGGGCTGGGAGGTGAAGGTGGTCGACGAGGCCGGCCGCACCCTGCCGCCGGGGGCGGAGGGCGAGATCCTGGCCCGCGGCCCGGCGCTGTTCCGCGGCTATACCGACCCGGACGCCACGGCCGAGGCCTTCGATGCCGAGGGCTATTTCAAAACCGGCGACCTCGGCACGGTCTCGGCCGCGGGGCAGGTGGTGATCACCGGCCGCAAGAAGGACCTGATCATCCGCGGCGGCGAGAACCTGTCGGCCAAGGAAATCGAGGACGCGCTGCACGAACACCCGCTGGTGCGCGAAGCCGCGGTGGTCGCCATGCCCCATGCCCGGCTGGGCGAAGGGGTCTGCGCCTGGCTGATCCCGACGGATGCGGCCCGCAATGCGGAACATGACGGCACCGCCCTGCCGGATCGCGAGGCGATCGCCGATTTTGTTGCATCGCGGGGGCTGGCGCGGCAAAAACTTCCCGAACGGATCGAATGGGTCGAGGATTTCCCGCGCACCGCGTCGGGCAAGATCCAGAAACATCTGATCCGCAGGATGGTGGCGGACGCAGTCCAGGGCAAGACCTGACCGGCCGTCCACGACCGCACAGTCAACCGAAGGACGGAATTCATGGCGGGGCGCAGACGCAACGAGCGCGCGGAACAGGTGCGCGAGGCGATCATCCAGGCGGCCGCCCGGACCATCGGCGAAAAGGGTTACGACAAGACCTCGATCGCCCGGGTGGCCGAAGAGGCCGGCATCGCCCATGGCTCGGTCTATCTGCATTTCGAAAACCGCCAGGCCCTGTTCGACAGCCTGCTGCCGACGCTGGGCCGGCGGATGCTGGAGTTCATCCGCCGGCGCACCCGCCACACCCGCACGGTGCTGGAACGCGAACGCGTGGGGCTGGAGGCCAATTTCGCCTATCTCTCCACCCACCCGCATCTGCACCGCCTGACCAACGAGGCCGAATTCTTCGCCCCCGACGCCCACCGCGAATTCTATGACCACCTGGCCGAAGGCTATGTCCGCGCCCTGCGCCGCGCCCATGCCGCGGGCGAACTGCCCGGCTATACCGACGCCGATCTGGAACCCATGGCCTATATGCTGATGGGCGCCCGCGAATTCCTGCTCTCCCGCTACTGCGTCACCGGCACGGAAGTCCGCCCGCTGCCGCAGGAGGTGGAGCGCATCTACATGACCGTCGTCGCCCGCGCCCTTTCCGCCACCACCCCCTTGCCCGACGAGGCGGCACCATCGCCGGAGCATGCCGCGGATGCGCTGCGGGAGGCGGCGGAGACGGATTTTGGGAGGGGGGTGGGCTGACATACAGGCCCCCCTTCACCTGTCTCAAGAGGCTGAGGCATCGACCACGGGCGCGGCTCAGCCCCTGGTGTCAGGCGACGTCTGCACCGGGCCGCCAATGGGAAGATCAATCGAAATCGACCGTCCGCCACGCAGCTTTTCGACCAGATCAGCTCTCCGGAATGTCGCCGACAACTTCTGAAGCGTCGGCTCCGTGGTGGCGAATTCCTCATCCAGTTTTGCCCGAATGGCATCAAGCGCCCGCTGGAAGTACACCTCGCCCTTCTGCTCGACCAGCATATGGGCATCGGCGAAGGTACGATGCGTGAGCCCGGCAAGCGGTTGGCCGAGATCCCCGAGCAGGTACTCCCCCATCAGCATCGCGATGAAACGTGATGCATATTGAAGAAAATCGGGCGCGCCCTCGGGCGGGCGCTTTCGTTTATTCTCGGCAATCCGGAGCAGAAGAACTGCGATGACGACCTGAGGGCCGTTCAAAGCTGGTGTAAAAATGAGATCATAGAATTTCCCGAAATGATCTTTACTCGCAAACCTGGCAGAATGAGGTCGATGCCGCCACACTGCAAGAACCGCCTCGGCCGCAGTGGTACTCGTTATGTCTGAAGGACCTGGTGCATTATCGAAGCGCTGGCGCCTGTACGTATAGCCCAACGGTTGGATACTTTCCGTCAGATTCTTCTGGATCTGATCATTCGATCTCAGGTCGCGCAGCTCGACAGGGCTCTGGCTGTTCGTCGCCTCGGTGATGCGTTGCACAAGTTCTTCGTCATCTACCGGTAGTTCGTATATGCGAACCATGACCTGAGCCGACCCGATCTCCGGTCCAACTTCTTGCTGAATATGCTGAATCGTCTTCGATGTCTGCCCGCCATTGACGATCTGGAGGCCGGTGATCTGCACGATCCAGTCTCTTTCGGACAGCGCATTATAGGCAAACTTGGTGCAAACGATCGTGATGCCGTTATTGTAGAAATAAAACTTCCCGCGCTGGTCCGGATCTTTCAGCGTTGCGGCGATGTTGTCGTTGACCCGCACGGTGAGGCCGAGATAGCGACGGATATTGCGATCCAGAAGCACGTCGCCATGCTCGTCGAACAGGCGCGCCAATTCGAGAACGGACATCCGGCCGACCATCGCGCGCATGAACGCATAGTCTTCGACCAGGGCCCGACCGGACAACTGCACCCGCGTCTGAACGTCCCGTTTCTTGCGAAGCAGACCTACGAGTTCTCCCGGTCCGGCATATTCCCACCGCACCAGGTCCCCGAATCCGGCTTGTCTTATGCGCCCCTCGCATACGTCATTCCACTTTCTGCCGTTATTGCACAAGACAATCCGAACGGCAGGTATATTACCCTCTCTGATCAATGAGCGAATCTCTTCGACCTGACGCTTGAGACGGCGATTGGCCGTGTAGCTTGCGTTCGGATCGAATATGGTCCGAATGGCGCCGAACATCTTATCAATGCCGCCCTCCGGGAACGTACTGTCCCCGTCGAGGCTTCGTTTGTATTTCCCCTGAAGAAGAGTTACCTGAAATTCCCCATCATCCGGACTGCCGAAATAAATGGCATCTATTCCGAAGTCGCCGCCCCCGTCGACCAACCCATCAAGAACTTCATCGTCATCAAGCTCCATGAGCGTCTGCGCGACGAGAAACACGAAGGCGGCCGACTTCAATTTATCCGCATCATTCCTGATGCCCACTTCGGCCTGAAGACGCTCCCCCACGCGGGCAACGACCCCCTCGACGCGCTGATCTATAAGCTGCGCATTAATGCTCATATCTCAACTCCCGCAACGCGTGGTGACCCCGGAGCAAATTCCCGGAGCGGGTCCAGTCAGGCAGTTCCTCAGTTCGCAAAAAATCTATCGGCTGTCAAAGTATAACCGGAGGATCAACGTCTATCCCAGGCTCCGCCGGAGTTGTGCCCTGGTTTCAGCGTAGCCCGCCCCCCGGTCCAGGCAAAGCCACCGGAAAAAGCGCCACCCCTCACAAATATCCGGGAACCCGCAGCGCCTTCGTCGATTGACTGCCTGAGAACAGTCAGATCCATCGGAGAGCGACCATGCCATCTGCCCCGCCCGTGACCACACGTCCCGCCCCGCCTGCCGCCGGTCTTGAGCCGGGGCGGTTAGGCGCCCCCAGGACGCCGGTGAGCGCCGGCCGGCGCGGCCGCGAGGTCGGCGGGGAGCGGCGGATCGATCGGCCTTCGCTGAAGGTTCTGGTGCTGGAGGATGATTTTTATCTGGCCGAGACGCTGTCGGACGATATCCGCAGCTGCGGCGATACGGTCGTGGGGCCGTTTGCGGACATGGACGAGGCCATCCGGCATGTTGCGGCCGCGCAGGTCGCGATTCTGGATGTCAGGATCCGGGATCTGGCCTCGTTCCCGGTGGCGGATTCGCTGGTCCTGGGGCGCGTGCCCTTCGTGTTCCTGACCGGCTATGACAACGACATCTTCCCCGACCGCTTTGCCGGCCGGCCAGTCTATCAGAAGCCGCATCACGCCCGCACGCTGCTGGACGATCTGCATCGCCAGTATGAGGACGGGCGGGACGCGCCGGCGCCCGACCGCGACGGCGGCACAAACGACGCTTCGCACGGCCGCATGGATGATGCGCGAAGCCTGGAAGCGGTGGTATCCGGCCTGCTGCAACGGGCGCGCACCCTGCTGCCCGACCAGAGCGCGGCCGAGCGACTGGTGGAGGCGACGCTGCGCCGGGCGATCACCGAAGCCCGGAGCGGCCGGGCCGGAAGCCCGGAGCCGGCCGCCTGGCTGCACGCGGCGCTGGACGACGAATTCCGCCGGCGCGGGCGGCTTTATCTGCACTGACACGAGGCCGCCGGAGGGATCCGGGTACGGGGTGGCGGGTATCAGGATGGCCACCGCCAGGTGGTCCAGGAGGGTTTATGGTCGATCAGAAAAATGATGGTCCGGCACGGGGCGACGAGGACCGCGCGCGATGGGCGGGTGAGCGATCGGCGCGCGAGCGATGGGCGCGCAATGGCGGGATGGACGGCGAAGCCGGCCCCCTGCGAAGTTCGCGCATACCGGGCCGGACCGAGGTGATTCCGCCGCGGCTGCGGCAGCTGGCGCATGAACTGGCGGATGCGCTGGAAGAGGCACGGCGGCGGCGCGGCCCCGCCGATCAGCCGCAGGGCGCGAAGACGCCCGATGGCGATGAAGGCGAGGAGCGGTGACCCATGCGATGCATATGCCGCTGAGGCATCACACGCCGACGAATGACGGCCGCATGCGGGCGCAGATCGATGCCGGCGACTGGTCGGCAACCGCGATCGGCCCCCAGGCCGGATGGCCGCAGGGCCTGATTTCCGCGATCGGGATCATGCTCGCCGCCCCCCAGCCGATGCTGATCTGGTGGGGGAAGGAGCTGATCCGCTTCCACAACGACGCCTGCATCCCGCTGCTGGGCCTGTACCACCCTGCCCTGTTCGGCGGCCCTGTGGACGAGGACGGGAGGGACGAGGACGGGTCGGATGAGGACGGGTCGGATGATGGCCCCACCACGGACACCGCCGCCTGGCCCGATCTCGGCGCCACGCTGGCGGCGGTGATGGCGGGCGGGGCCGCGATCCGGCGCGAGCGGCTGGAGATGGTCGTCACCCGCGACGGGGTGGCGGAAGAGGTCTGCATGGCCCTGTCGTGCAGCCCGATCCCCGACGGCCAGGGCGGCACCGCCGGGGTGATCGGCATCTGCACCGACGAGACCGGCCGGATGCTGAGCGACCGGCGGCTGGCGGCACTCACCGCCCTGGACGACGGCACCCGGGCCGCCCGGGGCGCGGCCCAGACCGCCGCCGCGATCATCGCCGTGCTGAACGACCAGCCGCGCGACCTGGCCTTTGCCCTGCTCTACAGCCTGGACGGCGACACGCGCACCGCCAGGCTGACCGGCTGCGCGGGGCTTGCGGCCGGAACCGCCGTCACCCCCTGGGAGATGGATCCCGACGGCCCGGCGCAGCCCTGGCCGCTTGCCGCCCCCCTGGCGGGGCGTCGGGGCGCGGTGATCGACCTGGCCGGGCCGGGGCTTGCCGCCGGCCCCTGGCCCGCCGCCTCCACCGCCGCCGAGGCGCCGCGATCCGCCGTCGTTCTGCCGCTGACCGCCGCCACGGACGACCACGGCCACAAGGTCACAGGCTTTCTGGTGGTCGGGCTGAACCCCCGGCTTTCCTATGACGACGGCTATCGCCGCTTCCTGGACCTGCTGGCCCGCCAGGTGGGGCTGACGCTGGCGACGGCGCGGCTGGCCGAGTTGCAGGGCGAGGCCCATAAATACCGCACCCTGTTCAATTCCATCGATGAAGGCTTCTGCACCATCGAAATGCTGTTCGATGCGGACGGAAAGCCGGTCGATTATGTGTTTCTGGAAACCAATGCCGCCTTCGCCCGCCAGACCGGCCTGTCGGATGCGGTGGGCCGGCGGATGCGCGATCTGGCGTCGGATCACGAACAGCACTGGTTCGACATCTATGGTCGCATCGCCCTGACCGGCACGCCCGAGCGTTTCGAGCATCGGGCCGATGCGCTGGGGTTCTGGTACAGTGTCTATGCCTTCCGGATCGGCGAAAACCAGGTCGCGATCCTGTTTCACGACATTTCGGAGCGCAAGCGCCACGAGGCCGAGATCGACCAGAGCCGCCGGCGCTTTCAGGCCCTGGTGATGGCGACCGCCCAATCGGTCTATCGGATCAGCCCGGACTGGCAGCAGATGTCGGTGATGGAGACCGGCCTGCCGCCGCATGTCGCCGAACCCGGCGGAACCTCGCTGGACCATAGCTGGCCCGACCGCAACTGGTTGGACCGCTTCGTTCTGCCCGAGGACCGGCAGATGGTGCAGGGCGCCGTTCAGGCCGCCATCGAGGGCAGCACGGTGTTCGAGCTGGAACACCGCATCCGCCTGCCCGATGGCGGCATCGGCCATGTGGTGTCGCGTGCCGCGCCGCTGCTTGCCCCCGACGGCACCGTCAGCGAATGGTTCGGGTCGGGCACCGACGTCACCGCCCCGCGCCAGGCGGCGGAGAAGCTGCGCGCGACCGAAGAGCGACTGCGGCGCTTCGGCGAGGCCTCGCGCGATGTTCTGTGGATCCGCGATGCCGACAGCCTGCAATGGGTCTATCTGTCCCCGGCCTTCGAGACGATCTACGGCCTTGGCCGCGAACAGGCGCTGACGGGGGATAATTACCGGCGCTGGCTGGATCTGGTGATGGCGGAAGACCGGCCGCGGACCGAGGCGATGATCGCCCGGGTGCGCGGCGGCGACCATGTCACCTTCGACCACCGGGTGATCCGCCCCGGCGATGGCGGCATCCGCTGGCTGCGCAACACCGATTTCCCCATCCCCGACGCCAGCGGCCGGATCGCCTTCATCGGCGGGATCAGCCACGACACCACCGAGGCACGGCGGGTTCAGGACGCGCTGCAAAGCAGCAGCGACCGGCTGGGCATCGCCGTCAAGGTGGCGCGGCTGGGGCTGTGGGACTGGGATCTGGAGGCCGGGCATATCCATTGGTCCGACGAACATTACCTGATGGAAGGCTATGCGGTGGGCGAGGTGACGCCCAGCTACGAGGCCTGGATGCGCCGCATCCACCCCGAGGATCGCGACGAAACCGAGGCCGCACTGCACGAGGCGATGGCCGACGGGAGCGATTTCGTCAGCGAATTCCGCACCCTGCACCCCGATGGCTCGGTGCACTGGATCGCCGGGCGCGGGCGGTTCTTCTATGACGCCGAGGGCCGGCCGGTGCGCATGGTCGGCGCCATGATGGACGTGACCGGCCAGCGGGAATGGCAGGAGCGCCAGAAGGTGCTGCTGGCCGAGCTGCAGCACCGCACCCGCAATCTGATGGGCGTCATCCGCTCGATCGCCGACAAGACCGCCCGGGCGAGCACCGATCTGGGCGATTTCCAGACCCGGTTCCGCGACCGGCTGGACGCGCTGGCCCGGGTGCAGGGCCTGCTGTCGCGGCTGAGCGATCACGATCGCGTCGCCTTCGACGAGCTGGTCCGCGCCGAAATCGCGGTGATGGGCGGCCCCGCCAGCCAGGTGACCCTGACCGGGCCGTCGGAGGTGCGGCTCAGATCCTCCACCGTGCAGGTGCTGGCGATGGCGCTGCACGAACTGGCGACCAATGCGGTCAAATACGGCGCCCTGACCCAGCCAGCAGGGCGGTTGCAGATCTCGTGGCACCTGGCGCCCGCAGGGGACGACGACGGCGGGCCCTGGCTGCATATCGACTGGCGCGAGCGGGGCATCACCATGCCCGCCGCCCCGCCCGGCAGCGACCAGGGGGATGGGGGCCAGGGAGATGGCGGTCAGGGCCGGGCCCTGATCGAACGCGGCCTGCCCTATCAGCTGAAGGCGAAGACCAGTTTCACGCTGGGCCCCGACGGGGTTCACTGCACCATTGCGGTGCCGGTGCCGGTGCCGGTGCCAGTGTCGGGGCCAGTGTCGGCGGGGCCGGCCATCTGATAAAACAGGCCGATCCGGCTGGTCGTCCTGCCCCGACGAGCGCAGCCTGCAAAGCCCGGAGGAACGATCATGACGACGCACAGGACGGCCGGCACGTTCAGGCTCGGCGACCGCATGGTCGACCGCATGGGGTATGGCGCCATGCAGCTGGCGGGGCCCGGCGTCTTCGGCCCTCCCAAAGATCCGGCGGCAGCGATCGCGGTGCTGCGGGCGGCCGTGAAGGCCGGGGTCAACCATATCGACACCAGCGATTTCTACGGGCCCCACATCACCAACCAGCTGATCCGCGAGGCGCTGCATCCCTATCCGGACGACCTGGTGATCGTCACCAAACTGGGTGCCGTCCGGGGCAGTGACGGCGCCTGGCTGCCGGCGCAGGCCCCGGCGGAGCTGGAGCGCGCGGTGCACGACAATCTGCGCAACCTGAAGCTCGACGTGCTTGAGGTGGTCAATCTCAGGATCGTCGAGGGCCACACCCCCGGGCCGGAAGAGGGCTCGATCGAAGAGCGGTTCACGGCACTGGCCCGGCTGCGCGACCAGGGACTGATCCGCCATCTGGGGCTCAGCAACGTTACCGCCGCCCAGGTCGCCGAGGCGCAGCGGATCGCGCCGGTGGTCTGCGTGCAGAACCACTATAACCTCGTCCACCGCGCCGATGATGCGCTGGTCGACCGTCTGGCGGATCAGGGCATCGCCTGGGTCCCCTTCTTCCCGCTCGGCGGCTTCACCCCCCTGCAATCGGCGGCGCTGGCCGAAGAGGCGGCGGCGCTGGGCGTGTCGCCGATGCAGCTGGCCCTGGCCTGGCTGCTGGCCCGCGCGCCCAACATCCTGCTGATCCCGGGCACGTCGAGCCTCGACCATCTGAAGAAGAACCTGGCGGTGCCGTCGCTCGACCTGCCGCGGGACAGGCTGATGGCGCTGGGTGACCGGGTCGCCGGCGAGGCCGGCTGACCCGGTCCGTCAACGATTGCCCTTGTGCACCGCGTTCATCATCGGGCGAAGTAACCCGCCGTGCGGATGTCGTGAAGCAGCCCCGGCCCCGTCGGCACCCAGCCCAGGCTGTCGCGGGTGATCGTGGCCGAGGCCGGCACGTCCATCGCGGCGAAATGGCTGAACCAGGTGAAATGGGCCGGCGCCTCTTCGGGCGTAACCGAACGCAGGGGCAGGCCCAGCCCCTCCCCGATGGCGGTTGCGACCTCGCGGAAGGCGATGCCCGGCTCGGCGACCGCGTGATAGCGGGCGCCGGCCTGCCCCGCTTCCAGCGCCAGGCGATAGAGCCGGGCGGCATCGCCGCGCGCCACCGCCGGCCAGAGATTGGCGCCCTCGCCGATCCAGGCCGAGGCGCCGCGCTGGCGGGCGATATCGATCAGCATCGGCACGAAACCGTGATCGCCGGCCCCGTGGACCGAGGGCGGCAGGCGCAGCACCATGACCCTGGCGCCGCCGGCCAGCGCCTCGGCGGCGGCCTCTTCCGAGGCGACGCGCGGCAGGCTGCCCGATCCGGTGCGCGGGCCGTCTTCTTCGGTGCACAGCCGCCCCTGGGGCAGCACACCGATGCCGGAGGTGACGATCAGCGGCCGGTCGCTGCCGGCAAGCGCCGCCCCCAGCGCCCGCACCGCGGCGCGGTCGATTTCGCAATTGGCGACGTAATTGGTGAAGTCGTGGATGAAACCGGCATGGATCACCCCATCCGCCGCCGCCGCCGCCGCGGCAAGCCCGGCGGTGTCGCGGAGATCCCCGCGGATGGGGGTGACGCCGGCCCGGGCCAGGGACGCGGCCGCATCATCGGACCGGGCCAGGCCCGAAACCCGATGCCCGGCCCCAAGAAGGTCGTGGACGACCGCCGTGCCGACGAAACCCGTGGCACCGGTGACGAAGACATGCATGGCAACCTCGTAAAACTGCAGGATCGGTAAAACACCGAGGCCGCAGGATAGGCCCGGCCCCATGGACGATCCATGCTGCAGCCTCCATAATATCTTCGCGATCGTCCTGTGGCGGCGCTACTCTCCCCCGAAGAGGCCCGGCGATGGACCCGCTCTCCGACAGTCTGTCCCTGCTCCGCCCGAAGAGCTATGTCTCGGCCGGCTTCGATGCCGGCGGCGACTGGGCCGTGCGCTTCGACGACCAGCAGGGCTATATCAAATGCTATGCCATCACCCGGGGCGGCTGCTGGCTGACCGTCGACGGCCTGGCCGATCCGCTGCGGCTGCAGGCGGGGGAAAGCTTCGTGATGCCGAGCGGCCGGTCATTCACCCTGGCGAGCGGGTTGGACCTGACGCCGGTCGCCGCCCGGGAGATCTTCCCGCCCGCGCGCGAGGGCGGCGTGGCGCGGCTGGGCAGCGGCGGCGGCATGTTCCTGGTCGGCAGCCGGTTTGCGGTCGATGCCGGCCGCGCCGGGCTGCTGCTGGCCAGCCTGCCGCCCGTGCTGCATGTTCATGCCCCCGCGGATCGCGAGGCGCTGCGCTGGGCGGTGGAGCGGATGATCGACGAGTTGCACGACCCGCGCCCCGGCAGCCAGCTGATCGCCCGCCATCTGGCCCATATGATGCTGGTCCAGGCGCTGCGCCTGTGCATGACAGAGGGGGCGCCCACCCGCACCGGATGGTTCTTTGCACTTGCAGACCCGCGCATGGCGGCGGCGATCGGCGCCATGCATGCCGATCCCGCCCGGCGCTGGACGGTGCAGGACCTGGCCGCCGCCGCCGGCATGTCGCGATCGGCCTTCGCCGCGCGCTTCCGCGAAACCGCGGGCGAGACGCCGATGGAATATCTGACCCGCTGGCGCATGCTGCTGGCGGCCGACCGGCTGGAGACCACCGGCGACCCGGTTTCGGTGATCGCGCCCGATCTGGGCTACTGGTCGGACAGCGCCTTCAGCACCGCCTTCAAGCGGGTGATGGGCCGCCCGCCCCGGGCGTGGAGCGGGGGCACCTGGCGGCCGATCAGATGAAGGTGGCGAGGCCGTTGCCGGTGGACCAGTTCTCCTTCTGCACCTCGACCAGGTTGATGAACACATCCTGGGGCCTGAGCCCCGGATTTTCGGCCAGAAGCCCGGCCATGCGGCGGTAGAGCGCCTTTTTCTGATCGGTGGTGCGGGTGTTGTTCACCGTCAGCTGGATATAGACCAGGTCGTCGCTGCGCTCGATGCCGAAGCACCGGGCGCCGTAGCGGAAATTGGCGGGCTCGTGTTCGTGGATCGCCATGAACTGATCGTCCTCGGGCACGTCGAACGTGTCGCGCAGGGCCTGATAGACGCCGTCGAAAATGGCCTGGCGCCAGGCCTCGGGCTTGCCTGAGCGCAGCGAGATGTGAACCAGCGGCATGGGGTGGCCTCCTGATCATGTGTGGTGATGGCCCCAAGGCTAGCCCTGCCCCGATCATTTCGATATCCTATGAATTGCGATATCAGAAATGACAATCTGAAATGACAGGACCGCATGGCCGACCGACCGCTCGACCTCGATGCCGTTCAGGCCTTCGTACGCATCGCCGATTACGGCAGCTTCACCCGCGCCGCGGAAGCCGGACGCACCACGCAGTCGGCGATCAGCCTGAAGCTGAAGCGGCTGGAGGAGCGGCTTGGCTGCCGGCTGGTTGAACGCACGCCAAGGCATGTGGAGCTGTCGGCCCGCGGCCTGGCCTTTCTGGAACAGGCCCGCGCCCTGCTGGCCGCCCATGACCGGGCCTGTGCGGCGGTGGCGCCCGCGCGGCGGCATCTGGCCATCGGCATCAGCGACCATGTCGCGGGGCCGGAACTGCCGCTGCTGATCGCGCGGATGAATGCCGAGGATCCGCAGCTGTCGATCGGCATCCGCATCGGATCTTCGGGCGAGCTGCTGCGCGCCTTCGACCGGCGCGAGATCGACACGGTGATCGTGCGTTTCCAGGACGGCCGCGACGATGGCGAGATCATCGCCCGGGAACGCTTCGGCTGGTTCGCCGCCGGCCGCTGGCAGCACCGGCCCGGCGAGCCGCTGCCGATCGCGACCATGCCCGAACCCTGCGGCGTGCGGGTGCTGGCGGGTGCGCTGCTGGATCAGGCGGGCATCGCCTGGACCGAGGTTTTCACCGGCGGCGGCGTGACCGCGGTGGCCGCAGCCGTCACCGCGGGGCTGGGCGTCGCCGCCCTGTCGCCGCGCATGGTGCCGATGGGGGCGGTGGATGTGGGGAAACGGCTGGGCCTGCCCCGCCTGCCGCGGCTGCCGGTGGTGCTGCACAGCCGCGACCAGGAGGGCCAGAGCGCCCGGGCGGTGGCGGCGCTGGTCGCCGCCTACCGCTCCGCAATCAGATGATGGGCCGCAGATCCGCGGCCGGCACCAGCGGCGCGCCGGTAAGGGCGCGGATGGTATCGACCGACACATCCGGCGCATGTTCGCGGAGCAGGAAGCCCGCGGGTGTCACGTCGATGACCGCCAGATTGGTGAAGATGCGGTGGACGACCCCGGCGCCGGTCAACGGATAGGTGCAGGCATCGAGCAGCTTGGGCGCGCCGTCGCGGGTGACATGCTCGGTGATGACGAAGACCTTGCGGACGCCGGCCACCAGATCCATCGCCCCGCCCACCGCCGGCACCGCATCGGCGGCCCCGGTCGACCAGTTGGCGAGGTCGCCATTGGCCGCAACCTGCATGGCGCCCAGAATGCAGATGTCGATATGGCCGCCGCGGATCATCGCGAAACTGTCGGCATGATGGAAGAAGGCGGCACCCGGCAGCAGGGTGACCGGCTTCTTGCCGGCATTGATCAGCTCGGGATCTTCAGCGCCGGGCGGGGGCGGCGGGCCGAAGCCCAGAATGCCGTTTTCGGTGTGATAGATCACCTCGCGCCCGGCCGGCACATGGCCCGCAACCAGTTCGGGAATGCCGATGCCCAGATTGACCACGGCACCGTCGGGGATGTCGCGCGCCGCACGGCGGGCCATGGCATCGCGGGAGATGCCGCGGGGCAGGCTGGTCGGGAGTGTGGTGGCGGTCATGGATACTGCTCCCCCCGGGCGACCAGCACGGATTCCTGCGCCGGATCGGCGATGGCGACCAGCCGGTCGACGAAAATGCCCGGGGTCACGACATGTTCGGGGTCGATGGCGCCGGCCGGCACGATCTCGCGGACCTGGACGATGGCGACCCGGGCGGCCTGGCACATGATCGGGCCGAAATTGCGCGCCGCCTTGTTGTAGACCAGATTGCCCAGCCGGTCGGCGCGCTCGGCCCGGACCAGGGCGTAATCGGCGGTGATCGCCTCTTCCAGCACATAGCGGCGGCCGCGGATGTCGCGCACCTCCTTGCCCTCGGCCAGCACGGTGCCGACGCCGGTGGCGGTGAAGAAGGCCGGAATGCCGGCGCCGCCCGCGCGGATCCGCTCGGCCAGCGTGCCCTGGGGGACGAGTTCCAGCTCGATCTTTCCCGCCCGGTACAGCTCGGGGAAGGTTTCGGAATTGGACGAGCGCGGGTAGGAGCAGATCATCCTGCGCACCCGGCCGGCGCCGATCAGCGCCGCCAGCCCGACCCGGCCATTGCCGGTGTTGTTGTTGACCACCACCAGATCGCGGGCGCCGTGGTCGATCAGCGCATGGATCAGCTCAATCGGGCTGCCGGCCTCGCCGAAGCCGCCGATCAGGACGGTGGCGCCGTCGGGGATGTCGGCCACCGCGGCCGCGGGGTCGGGGACCTGTTTGTCGATCATGGTGCGGGGTTCCGTAAGATGCCGGGAGACCCGCTCATCTCACGGCCGAAGCCGTGCAGGGTCAAGATGATGTGCACGGGCTGCGGTCGATGTTCGCAGACCGCACGGATCCATCTCCGGGAAGGCCCGCTCAGGCGATGATGGGGGCTCAGGCGACGATGGGGCCCTTCAAGCGGTCGATCTCTTCGCGCAGCAGATCGGCGACCGCATCGGCGCCCATGTCGAGCAGTTCGTCGTCGATGTCGAGCCCGACCCGGCCCTCGCGGGCGGCGGTGAACAGGCTGCCGCGATTGTCGACCTCCAGGTCGACATGTACGCCATGGTCGCGGGGCTGGAAGGCGATGCCCACGCACTCCACGCGAACGTCACGCAGCGACATCGGCCGGAAGACGAAGGTCTGGAAAAAGGGACAGGCATCGCCCGGCACATGCTCCACCTCGGCCTCGGCCAGGCGGAAATCCAGGTGTTCCATGGCATCGAGCACCGCACCGGTCCAGCGGTCGGGCAGGATGCGGATGGCATCGCCATCGGCCCCGTCCTGGGCACCATCCACCTCCACCCGCGTGCGCAGCCCGGCGGTGGACACACCCAGCGACAGCGGCGCATGGGCCGGGATCTCGATCGCGAACGGAAGGGCCAGCAGCTGGCCGGGGTCGAGCGTCAGATCGGTGGCGATGGTCTCGGCGGCGATCATGATCAGCCCGTGATGGGGCTCCGGGGCATCTTCCCCCTCGCCCGCCGCCCCCTCGCCCGCCGCCCCCTCAGCTTTCGGCTGCCGGCGCGGATCGGGATGGATCAGGGCCCTGACCACCAGATCCAGCGTCACCCGCGCGATATGCAGGGCGGCAACGCCGCCTTCGACTTCCACCACCCCATCCAGCACCTCCCCCACCCGCACCTCTCTCAGGGCCGGCACGGTCTCCACCGCCAGCGCGGGCGTGCCGGCCGCTCCCAACATCGTCTTGATCATGGCGCTCGATGCTCCGTTGTTCGTTCAGGGCGGATGTGTCCCCGCCTTGTTCAACAACAGTGTGGGGCCGGAAGATCCCGCATACGAGGGACGTCCACGATTTGTTACGACCCGCCCTCGGAATGCCCCGCCGCCCCCACGATCCACCGCCGGAACGCCTCTACCGCCGGCTGGCCGGCCTTGGCGTCGGGGATGACGATCCAATAGGCCTCGTCGGGGACGATGGCGCGGTCGAACAGCACCTCCAGGCGGCCGGTGGCGAGGTCGTCTTCGATCAGCAGGCGGGGCAGAAGGGCGGCGCCGAGGCCCGAGGCGGCCGCCTGGGCGATCATCGCGAACTGTTCGAACACCATGCCGCGCACGGTTTCCGGGGCATCCAGCCCCTGGGCGGCGAACCAGGCCGGCCAGGCGGCCGGGCGGGTGGATTGCTGGAGCAGCGGCAGGCGGGCCAGATCTTCCAGCCGGTCGGGGGCATGGGCGGCCCGCCAGACCGGGCTTGCGACCGGCACGATCACCTCGCGCATCAGGTGGTGCGCGGTGGCGCCGGCCCAGTCGGCGCGCCCGTAATGGATGGCGGCATCGAAAGGGTCGGCCGCGAAATCGAAGGGCGACAGCCTGGTCGAGAAGTTGATCGAGATGTCGGGATGGCGGGCGAAGAAATCCGGCAGGCGCGGCACCAGCCAGCGGGTGGCGAAGGTGGGCAGCGTTGCCAGGTTGAGGATCCGGCCGCGGCCGGCCAGCGCCATCACCCGGTGGGTCGCCTCGCCCAGATCGACCAGGGCGCGGCGGACATCGCCCAGATAGAGCCGGCCGGCATCGGTGAGGGTGACCCGCTGGCGCACGCGCACGAACAGCGCCAGGCCGAGCTGATCCTCGATCTGGCGGATCTGGCGGCTGACGGCACCCTGGGTGAGGTTCAGCTCGGTGGCCGCCCGGGTGAAGCTTTCATGCCGGGCGGCGGCCTCGAAAGCCAGAAGCGCGCCGAGCGAGGGGATGAGCCCGCGCTTCGACGGCAGATCATTCCCGAAACTCATGACCTCCCCATTATTCATCGTTTCCCAAACCGGCCGCCAATATCGCACGATCCCTGACGTCGGGCACCCCCCGCGGCCCGATTTCCGAAACCTCCCCCGCCTGGGCTTTCCGGCCCGTCAGGAATGAGTGTGCAGATGACCGCCCGTGACACGACCGTGCTCCACCGCCTCGTCGCCTCCGTCGCCGGCCCCGCGCGGACCGACAGCCTGATGACCACCATGGTCGTGCATCCGGCGCTGGCCGGCGCCACCGGCGACCGCGCCTCGCGCGCCGTGATCGCCCAGGCGCTGAACATGCTGCTCTTCGCCGATCTGATCGACCGGGTGCCGGCGGCGGCGGCCTATGTGGCCGAACGGGTGGCGGCGGGCGGCACGCTCTGCCACGATCATGGCGCGGTGCGCACGGTGGCGATGGCCGGCCAGGGCGCCCTGCCGGCCGGCGAGGCCGCGATCACCCGCATTCTGGAGCCGCTGGGCTATGCGCAGGTCGGGCATTATCCGCTCGACCGGCTGAAGATGACCGGCCGGTCCTATGCCCAGAAGGACCTGCCCGAAGACATCGCCCAGTTCTTCGTAAGCGAGCTGCACCCCGAACGCTTCGGCCCCGATTTCGAGGCGGCGGTGCTGCGGGTGACCGGCAGCTCGCGCGATCCGCTGACGCCCGCGGCCGCGGCCGCGCTGGACCGGCTGGCTGCGGAAGGCACGCTGGACATCGACACCGCCACCGCCCTGCTGCCGGTGCTGGTCGCCTGTTTCGACCGCCAGCACGACGTGCCGGCACTGGCCGATTACGAGGCGCTGAAGGCGCAGTCGGCGGAAATGGCCTGGATCGCGACCGAGGGCAACGCCTTCAACCACGCCACCGACCGCGTCGCCGATGTCGAGGCCCTGGCCGAGGCCGAGCGCGCCGCCGGCCGGCCGATCAAGGACAAGGTCGAGGTCTCGGCCTCGGGCCGGGTACGCCAGACCGCCTATCGCGCCGCCGAGGTGGAACGCCCGTTCCGGGATGCGGCGGGCGCCACCGTCACCCGCATCGTGCCCGGCAGCTTCTACGAGTTCATCACCCGCGACCCCCTGCCCGAGACGCTGGCGACCGAAACCGGCCGGCGGCTGGATCTGGGCTTCGACAGCAGCAATGCCCAGGGGATCTTCAAGATGACGGCGGCGGCGTAAGAGTCTGTTTGGCCCTCGCCGGGCGGGCGCTGCCGCGCCCTTGGCCGCCGCCGGAGTCTGTTTGGCCCTCGCCGGGCGGGCGCTACCGCGCCCTTGGCCGCCGCCGCAATGGCGGCTGGGCCGATGGGTGGCCATCGGCCCGATGCGGCGGGTTCTGACGTCGGAACGTGAGTTCCAGCCCACAATTTATTGTTTTAACGGCATCATTTCCCCAGGGAATGATCGGGTGCGCCCCTCGGCAGGCACGAATGCCACGTGCCTGCCGCCCCGCCCCGCCCTATGATGCCGCCAGCCCATTGCGCCGGTCGACCTGCCCTGAAGAGGCGGCCCGGCGCGTCCGGACAAGATCACGACCCAGGAGTTCAGAGCGCCATGACCCGCGAGACCGAGACCCGGCTCAGCCCTGCCGACGATGCCCGTGCCGTCCTCGCCCGCCTGGGGGTGGACCCGGCGCGGCTTTCCGGTGGCGACCGCATCGCCCGCTCGCCGCTCGACGGTTCCGAGATCGCGCGGCTGACCGACACCACCCCGGCCGAGGCCGAGGCGGCGATCGCCGGTGCGGCAGAGGCCTTCAAGGCCTGGCGCCTGGTGCCGGCGCCCGAGCGCGGCCGGCTGGTCGCCCTGCTGGGCGAAGAGCTGCGCGCCGCCAAGGAAGATCTGGGCCGCCTGGTCACCCTGGAAGCCGGCAAGGTCCCGGCCGAAGGGCTGGGCGAGGTTCAGGAGATGATCGACATCTGCGACTTCGCGGTCGGCCTGTCGCGCCAGCTCCACGGCCTGACCATCGCCACCGAGCGCCCGGACCACCGGATGATGGAAACCTGGCACCCGATCGGCCCGGTGGGCGTGATCACCGCCTTCAACTTCCCGGTCGCGGTCTGGTCGTGGAATGCCGCACTCGCCTTCGTCTGCGGCGACCCGGTGATCTGGAAGCCGTCGGAAAAGACCCTGCTGACCGCGCTGGCGGTGACCGCCCTGTTCGAAAAGGCGGCCAGGCGCCATGGCAAGGTGCCGGCGGGGCTGGCCTCGCTGCTGATCGGCGGCCGCGAGATCGGCGAAAAGCTGGTCGACGATCGCCGGGTGCCGGTGATTTCGGCCACCGGCTCCACCGCCATGGGCCGCAAGGTCGGCCCCAGGGTTGCGGAACGCTTCGGCCGCGCGATCCTGGAACTGGGCGGCAACAATGCCGCGATCCTGCAGCCCTCGGCCGATCTGGAACTGTCGCTGCGCGGCATCGCCTTTGCCGCCATGGGCACCGCCGGCCAGCGCTGCACCACGCTGCGCCGCCTGTTCCTGCATGGCTCGATCTATGACGGCTTCATCACCCGGCTGAAGGCCGCCTATGCCTCGGTGAAGGTGGGCGACCCGCGCGAGGCCGGCGTGCTGGTCGGGCCGCTGATCGATGCCGATGCCGCCCGCGCGATGGATGCGGCACTGGAAGCGGCCCGCGCCGCCGGCGGCACCGTCCATGGCGGCGAGGTGGTCGAGGTGATGGGCCAGGGCCAGTATCGCCGCCCGGCCCTGGTGGAAATGCCGGCCCAGGCCGATATCGTCCGCCACGAGACCTTCGCGCCGATCCTGTATGTGATGCGCCATGACGATCTGGCCGAGGCGATCGCCGCCCAGAACGACGTGCCCCAGGGCCTGGCCTCGTCGATCTTCACCAACGACCTGCGCGATGCCGAACGCTTCCTGTCGGCCGCCGGATCCGATTGCGGCATCGCCAATGTCAATATCGGCCCCTCGGGCGCCGAAATCGGCGGCGCCTTCGGCGGCGAAAAGGAAACCGGCGGCGGCCGCGAGGCGGGTTCCGACGCCTGGAAGGCCTATATGCGCCGGGCGACCAACACCATCAATTACGGCAGCACCCTGCCGCTGGCCCAGGGCGTCACCTTCGATATCTGATGAGGGGTGACTGATCGCCCCCCATGACGCACAGGCAAGGCGGGTCGCCGCACCAGACGGCACCCGCCTTTTTCTTACCCCCCCGCTCTTCTCCTCCGGAGACCCGACATGTCCATGACCGACACCACCGGCGCCGCCAGGGCGGCCGGACAGGCTTCTTACGGCTTTCGCGCCGCCCGGCGGTTGGGCGGGATCGGCGTGTCGGAGATTCTGGCGATCGGCGCCCGGGCGCAGGCGATGGGCGGGGATGTGATCGTGCTGGCGGCGGGTGAGCCGGACCTGCCGACGCCGGCCCATATCCGAGAGGCGGCCGCGGCCGCGGTGGAGGCCGGCGCCACGCGCTATGCGCCGCTGACCGGTACCGCCGCGCTGAAGGCGGCGATCATCGCCAAACATGCCCGCGACAACCGACTGGATCTGACGCCCGCCAACATCATCGTCGGCTCGGGCGCCAAGCAGGTGATCCACAATGCGCTGATGGCGACGCTGGACGAGGGCCGGGAGGTCATCGTGCCGGCGCCGTTCTGGACATCCTATCTGGACCAGGTGGCGCTGGCCGGCGGGCGGGTCGTTTCCCCCCGCATGCGGGCCGAAGACGGCTTCCGGCTGACGCCTGAGGCATTGTCGGCCGCGATCACCCCGAACACGGCCTGGCTGATCCTGAACGCGCCGTCGAACCCCTGCGGTGCGGTCTATTCGATGAGCGATCTCAAGGCCCTGGCGGCGGTTCTTCGCGACCATCCGCAGGTCTGGGTGCTGTCGGACGACATCTATGAACACATCATCTATGACGGCCGCCGCTTCGCGACCATGGCCGAAGCCGCCCCCGATCTGGCAGATCGGGTGCTGACGGTCAACGGCGTCTCCAAGGCCTATGCCATGACCGGCTGGCGGATCGGCTGGGGGGCCGGCCCCGCGCCGCTGATCCAGGCTATGGCTGCCGTGCAGAGCCAGAGCACATCCGGCGCCGCCACGCCGTCGCAGGCGGCGGCGACCGCGGCGCTGACCGGCCCGCAAACCGTGCTGGCCGATCATCTGGCGGTGTTCGACCGCCGCCGCAGGCTGGTCACCGCCGGGTTGGAGGCGATCGACGGCATAAGCTGCCCGGCCCCCGACGGCGCCTTTTATGCCTTCGCCGACATCCACGGGCTGATCGGGCGGCGCACACGCAGCGGCACCAGGCTCGACGACGATCGCGCCGTGGCGCAGTGGCTGCTGGACGAGGCCCATGTCGCCCTGGTGCCGGGGGCCGCCTTCGGCAGCCCGGGCCATCTGCGCCTGTCTTTCGCAGCCGCCGACGAGGTGCTGCACCAGGCGATCGAGCGGATCGGCGCGGCGGTGGCCGCCCTGCCCGCCTGAGGTCAGCGCCGCCGGAGGTCGGCCAGCGTCAGGGCGAGGCCGAGGCCGAGCCCCGCGGCCAGCACGACCATCGCCCCGGCCGGCCCCGTCTCTGCCAGCCGGACGGTGGCGAGCGGCACGGCCGCCAGGATCGCGACATTGTTCAGGGTTTCGGCCACCGCCAGCACCATGCCCTTGTCAGGCCCGGCACGCGTGGCCAGCACCACCGTCGCCGCCGGCGCGCCGGTGCCGAGCGCCGCCCCCCAGGCCGCCAGGCACAGCAGCGCCGCCCAGAGCGGCAGCGACCAGGCCATGAACAGGGTCACCGCCAGGGCAAGGACCAGGGTTACCAGAACCAGAACCAGCTCCTCGCGGCCGAACAGCCGGCGCAGCCGCCCGGCCGCGAGGTTGCCGAGCCCCAGCCCCAGCCCGAAGGCCGCGACCGTCACCCCCACCGCCGCCGGCCCGAAACCATAGCGCAGCCGCAGCACCTCTCCGGACAGCAGGAAGGCCGCGACGCCGGTGCCGTTCCAGGCGCCCTTGGCGACCAGCGGGCGCAGGATCGACGGGTTGCGCAGCCAGGACCAGCCGGCACCGCCCGCCCGGCGCGGCATCGCCGAGGCACGCCCGGGCAGCCATCTCTGGCCGATGACGAAGGCGGCGGCACAGCCGGCGGCGGTGATCACGAAGGGGGCGGCCCAGCCGATCAGATCGGTGGCGATCCCGGCCATGGCCGGCCCGAAGGCGATGCCGGCGGTCATGCCCAGCATCACCAGCCCCATCGCGCCGGCCTGGCGGTGATGGGGGATCACCTCGGCGATCAGCGCAAAGGCCGTGGGGATCAGGATCGCCGAGGCGATGCCGCCGAAGATGCGGAGCGCCACCGCCACCCCCAGCGTGGGCGCAAGGACGATGGCCAGCCCGTCGAGCGCGAACAGCAGCAGCCCGGTCAGCAGCAGCCGCCCCCGATCCACCCGGTCCGACAGCCAGCCGAACACGGGGGCCGCGATCGCATAGGCGACCGCATAGCCCGAAATCAGCCAGGCCGCCCCGGCCGGCGTGGTGTCGAAGGCCGCCGCCAGAGGTGCAAGCATCGACGACAGCATGAATTCGGTCGCGCCGACGAAGAAGACGGTGACGGCGAGGAGCGGCAGCAGCCGGCGGCCCGCCGACTGCTGCCCTGTAGAGATCATCACGGCCGGACGGTCTTTCTGTTTCCGGTCCCGGCCGCTTGCCCCCGGCCGCACGCCACGATGTCGTGCTGGCGGATCCGTCAGGCAGGCTGGCCGCGGAAGCCGATGGTGAAGGTCACGACGTTGTCGCGATAGGCGCTGACCACGCAGTCCGCCGTCATGCCATAGACCGGCCTGACCAGGTGCCCGGTGGATTTGCAGCCATCCCAGGCCGCGAACAGGGCGCCCGCATCGGTCCCCCCCTCATTGATCCAGATCTGTGCGCGGGCGTTGGTGAGGCTTCCAGCACCCGGGACGCCGAAGGCCACATCGAGCGGGCGGCTGTCGTCGTCGCCGATCTGGAACCGCAGCCAGCCGACGGCATCGCCGTCGGACACCGTGTTCCAGACATAATCGGCGAAGACCCAGCGCGCAGGCGCCGTCTGGTGGGCGGGGATCTGGTCGACCGGCCAGGCGGCAAAGCCGCCGCGCAGGCCCTTGCGATCGGTCAGCCGGATCGTCACCGCGCTTTCGTTGTAGATGATCACCCGGCAGGCATAGCGGCCGCCGAAGGCCAGGCTGTAGAGCCAGGTACGGTCATTGGCGCTGGCCCAGTCGGGCAGCAG
Source organism: Tistrella mobilis (assembly GCF_039634785.1). Classification (NCBI taxonomy): domain Bacteria; kingdom Pseudomonadati; phylum Pseudomonadota; class Alphaproteobacteria; order Geminicoccales; family Geminicoccaceae; genus Tistrella; species Tistrella mobilis. The sequence continues at coordinate 42,157 of NZ_JBBIAB010000017.1, forward strand.
CTGCGGCCAGTGGTCGGGCTGGCCGGGGTCGATCAGCTGGAAGCGGGCGAAACTGCTCTCGGCCGGGCTCTGCACCCGAAGCGGCTGGGTTGCATGCGGGTCGGTATCGCAGCCGGGGGTGAACAGGCCGGCAATGCGCCCCGTCGACGCCAGGACCAGCCGTTCGCCCCGGGCATCATACCGCCAGAGCTGATCGCTGTTGCGGGCCTCGTCTTGCGGGGCCAGAACCAGCGTGCCGTTGCGATGGGTCAGGCACACCCGCCCGGGGGCATCTTCCGACTGCGCCGGGAACAGGCGGCCGGCACCATCGGTCGTCCAGACCTGGTGCCGCCCGATGACGAGGCGGGCGAGCACCGCCCGGTGCCCGTCGAGATGGCCGTCGCCGGTACCTTCGATCGACAGCGCCATATCGGCATTCACGGCCAGCGCCGCCGCCGGGTCTGCGGCCCGCCGGGCGATGATGCAGAACGGGGTTTTGATGGTCAACCCCGTCCCGGGACGGGCATCCTCTGCCTTGCGGCGATCGCGCGCCAGATAGGGATCGCGCGTCGCATCGGCCCCGTCCGACGTCTTCAGCAGGGCCGTCAACTCTTCGGGCGACAGCGGATCGACCATCCAGAGATCCGACAGACGGAAGGACCCGGTGACGGCCGGATCGAAACGCCCCACGGCGGTCAGCCCGGCGTCCAGGCCGGTATTGATCAGATGGCCGGCGGCGGTGAGTGTCCAGCTCTGATAGGGCGCGGTGTCGAGGACGGTGATCGCCGGTTTGAACCGGTCCGCCGGCGGCCGGCCGGCCGGGCCGGTTACGACATCGTCGGTCAGTGCAGTCAGGGCGAATTCGGCCGTGGCGGAACAGGGATAGGCGATGATCTGACCCAGGCCGTTTTCATACCAGAGCTGCGACGCCGGATCGGCCTTCACGCCGGCATCGCGCAGCCCGACCTCGACGCCATTGCCCGGCTGATCCATCAGCAGCGACAGCAGCTTGTCGGGCTCCATGCGGTTGCGGATGCGGAAATAGACCGGGCGCGCGCTTTCGCCGGCAATCCGGCGATACTCGTTGTAGAACAGGAAATGGGCGCCCTTCGCCTGCAGCTCCTGCACCGTATGGCGGCTGGCATAGTCGCGCAGCACCGCCCGGCAGCGCCGCGCCAGATCACGCGGCAGCAGATCGATGCTGGGCATCGGATCATCCTGCATCACCGCCGACCAACGCCGGTAATTGCCGAGAGATTTCGCCCATTCGCCGGCATCGGACAGAAACTGCCCCTCGCCGCCCACAGCACTCAGGGTCAGGCCCTGACGCTCGGCGGCGGCCAGCGCCCGCGACTGCTCGCGGGTGGCATCCCTCATCTCGGCCGCCGCCTGCGCCGTGCCGACCCCCAGATGCGACACCTCTGCCTTCACGCCCACCGACAGGCTGCGGGTGACATCGGCCGTGCCCTCGGTCGCCGACAGGGTCTGCACCCGGGTGCCGAACAGCCGGCCGCCGACCAGGGTGCGGCGGGCGACGAAATGGCCATAGATCGCCAGCACCGCCATCAGCCGCTCGGCCGGGTCGATCAGCTCCGGCCAGGGATCGATGTCGGCCGGGCCGGCAGGATCGAGCGCCGCCGTCACCGCCGCCAGGAAATCCGGCGCCGCCGCGGGGGTCCGGTCGTCGAAGGACAGTTCCACCCTGGGCAGGAAATAGCTGGTGACGACGAACACCGTCTTGCCGGCCTCGGCCGTTGTGGTCTCTGACCGCCGGCCGATGCCGACACCCACCCCGACGCCACCCTGGAAGGACGGCTTGCCGACCGCGGCGGTCATCGACATCGACAGGCCGAACACGCCGTTGCGCTGCGCCTGATGGACCTGTTCGGAATAGGTGTAGCTGGTCTCGTAATAGCCCGAAAGCTGCGGCTTCAGATAGAACAGCCGGGTCGGCCCGGTGGGGGCGGCCGGTCGGGAGGCTACAGGCGGTGCGCCGGCCGCAGGTTTGGCAGCGGCCGCAGCTTCGCCCGCCGGCTCGGATCTGGTGGGCGCCTCGGGCCTGATGGGCATCTCGGGCCTGGCGGCCTGCTGGCCGGTGGACGTGATCAACGCCGCCGCGGCGGCCGCCATCAGTGCGGTTTCGGTCGCCCCCCTGCCCTTGTCCGGATCGGCCGGTTTCGCATCCGACAGCCCGGCCAGCCGGCGGCGCATGACCGCATCGCCCCGCAGATCCAGCCGGTAGAGCACGTCGCGGAAGCTGCGAGCGGCCACTTCACTGCGGCTGTGGTCGATCACGATGCCCCGATAGAAGCCGATCCGGTCCAGCAGATCATCGCGCTGGGCAAGGTTGAGCGTGAAGAAATCCGAATGGTCGGCCGCAAGCGTGCCGCCGCCGGCGGTGAAGACGCGGGTTGCGGCCTCGGCAGTGAAGTCGCGCCTGGCAAGCGGCGTCTCGGCCATGGCGGTTGCGATCTGCGCGGTCGGATCGGGCACCGTTACCCGCAGCCGGTCCAGCAGCTTCTGCCGGTCGTCCAGCGCCTCGCGGCCGCGCTCCTCGCGCCGGCGCATCGCCGCCTCGGCATGGTCTTCCACCGCGCGATCGGCATCCAGTTTCGCCTTGCGGGCGGTGAGCACCGCGGTGTCGCTGGCCAGCATCTCGATCTCGGCCTTGTCGGCCGCCAGCTTGCGGATGCGCGGTTCTGCCGCGGGAATGTCGGAAATGCAGGTCACGGTCAGGCTGGACCGGCCGTCATCGGGGTAGTCGGCGGTGAAGACCTCCTGATAGGGCCGGTCTTCCGCCGCTTGCGACAGCGGCTCTCCGTTGGCCGCCCGGAACCGGCAGTTTTCGGGGATCCCGGCCAGAACCAGCCGCTGCCGGACCGCCGCCACAGTATCCCCCAGCTTGAGGTCGATATCGACCTCGCGGCTGGACACCGGATCGCCGTTCAGGTCGACCCATTTGACGATGCACAGCATGGCGTGCTCCTTCGGCCCCATAGCCAATCGTGTTATCATATATGAACATGATAGGATGTGGCCGGGTGCTGTCCATCGCTATATGCAGCAGTCTCCGTGAATTTTTTACCTGTAACGATCCCGCCTTGTCAGGCAGGGTACGGCGGTCGTCCTATGGCACCGCTCCGGCCCCGGTTCTGTTCGGGCTTGGGAACATGACTACCCGCGCCGGGGTACGGATCCCCCCGACTGCGTGCCTCCGCACCCACGAGATCGGCGCTGGCGACAGGACTGGGCCGTCCGCGAGGATCAAAAAACCCGACCAACCTTTTGATAATGAGATCATCATGTAATTCCCGTGGCGTGTAACCGCGACGAAAACGACGTCTCAGCTTTTCTGATTGTCGGAAAAGACCAACCCATTGAAACTTTTAATTTAGCCTTGAAAGCGAACCTGCTCAAGATCCTCGTCGAAGAGATTGAGAACGCAGTGGTTAATCGGCATTTGTAGGTAGACAGGCCTTCTGCTGCGGGAGTCGATCGCACGAATAACAAGCGTCAATCGAGAATATACAATAGGCTGATTTTTTGCCATCAAAATTTCTAGAAATATTTTCTAGACTTTAATATATTATTCTATTTTCATTCCGGCGCCCCAGAATAAATCACATCCCGACATCGAATTTCTGAAAAATCTCCTGTAAAAAAATACTTAAATAAATTACCATTTTTATTAATTTTATTTCTAACAATTCCGCGACAATCGACGCCATCCGTGACGGATATTGCAAATCCTATGACGCCATAGAATAAGTGAGGCTGAATGCGACACCAGTGCTCCTCACCCAAACCTCCCCGTAATATAATCCTGCGTCCGCCGCTCCCGCGGGGTCGAGAACACCGTCTCGGTGTCCCCGAATTCGACCAGTTCGCCCAGATACATGAAGCCGACCTTGTCGCTGACGCGGGCGGCCTGTTGCATGTTGTGGGTGACGATCACCACGCAGTAGCGCTTGCGCAGGTCCCAGAGCAGTTCGTCGATGAGCGCGGTGGAGATGGGGTCGAGGGCCGAGGCCGGTTCGTCGAGGAGGAGGACGTCGGGGCGGATGGCGATGGCGCGGGCGATGCACAGGCGCTGCTGCTGGCCGCCCGAGAGGCTGAGGCCCGAGGCGTGGAGCTTGTCTTTCACCTCGGTCCAGAGGGCGGCGTCGCGGAGGGCGGATTCGACGGCGTCGTCCATTTCGGCGCGGCTGAGGCGGGTGTACATGCGCAAGGGGAAGGCGATGTTTTCATAGATCGACATCGGAAACGGCGTCGGTTTCTGGAACACCATGCCAACGCGTGCGCGCAGCCCGGCGATGTCGCCGTGACGGGCAAGGCCGCGGCGGGTGAGGATGTTTTCGCCGTCGAGCAGGATTTCGCCGTCGATCCGGTGGCCCGGATAAAGGTCGCAGATCCGGTTCAGCGTGCGCAGCAGGGTGGATTTGCCGCAGCCCGACGGGCCGATCAACGCCGTGATCAGCCGGTCGCCGAAGGTGATGTCGACATCCTTCAGCGCATGATTGTCGCCGTAATGGAAATTGAGCTTGCGGGTGACGATTTTCGGGACGAGCCCGGCGGCGTCGACGGGGGTGGATGCGGTCATTTGCGGCCTCGGGCAGAGATCAGGCGGGCGGTGATGGAGAGCAGCAGCACGCCGGCTGCAATGAGCAGCGCGCCCGCCCAGGCGAGATCCTGCCAGTCGCGATAGGGGCTCATCGCGAACTGGAAGATCACCACCGGCAGGCTGGGGGTGGGACCGGTGAGGTCCCAGGCGTAGAACTGGTTGTTGAGCGCGGTGAACAGCAGCGGCGCGGTCTCGCCCGCAATGCGGGCGATGGCGAGCAGAACGCCGGTCAGGATGCCGCCGGCCGCCGCGCGCCAGGTGACGCCGGCAATCATCCGCCAGCGCGGCATGCCGAGGGCGACCGCCGCTTCGCGCAGCTGATCGGGCACCAGCGCCAGCATGTCTTCGGTGGTGCGCACGATCACCGGCACCGCGATCAGCGCCAGGGCCACCGCCCCCGCCCAACCCGAGAAATGGCCGAGCGGCACCACCAGCAGCACATAGACCGTCAGCCCGACGATGATCGAGGGCGCGCTCAACAGCGTGTCGGCGAACAGGCGCACCAGGCCGGCGGCCCGGCTGTCGCGGCCGTATTCGGCAAGCCATGTGCCCGTCAGCACCCCCACCGGGGTTGCGACCGCAATCGCCGCCGCGGTCATCGACAGGCTGCCCAGAATGGCGTTGAGCAGCCCGCCCCTGCTGCCCGGCGGCGGGGTCGCGCGGGTGAAGACATCGAGCGAGAGGGCGCCCGCACCACGGATCACCAGCTCCCACAGGATCAACGCCAGCACCAGAAGGGCGGCCAGCGCCGCGGCGGTGCACAGCCCCGTCATCACCAGATTGACCAGCCGACGCCGGCGCAGCCGTGCGGGCGAAACCGGGATGGTGCCCCCCCTCATCGCCCCCTCCCCCCTCATCGCCCCCTCCTCCCTCATCGACCCGCCCTCCCCGTGCGGTTCAGCAGCGTGCGGGCGCCGAGCAGCACCACGAAGGTGACCACGAACAGGATCAGCCCCAGCGCCGTCAACGCCGAGACATAGACATCGCCCGAGGCTTCGGTGAATTCATTGGCGAGCGTCGCCGAGATGGTGGTGCCGGGCTGAAGCAGAGAGGCATGGATGCGATGGGCATTGCCGATGACGAAGGTGACGGCCATCGTCTCGCCCAGCGCACGGCCGAGGCCGAGCATCACGCCGCCGATCAGCCCGCGCCGGGCATGGGGGATCAGCACGCGGCGCGATACCTCCCAGGTGGTGGCGCCGACGCCATAGGCGGCCTCGCGCAGCACCGGCGGCACCTCTGCCAGCACCTGGCGGGCGACCGAGGTGATGAAGGGCAGCACCATCACCCCCAGGATCAGCCCGGCGGTGAGCACGCCGATGCCGAAAGGCGGCCCCTGGAACAGCGCGCCCAGAAGCGGCAGCGGCCCCAGCGTACCGATCAACGCCGGATAGACCGTGGAGGCCAGCACCGGCGCCAGCACGAACAGCCCCCACATGCCGTAGATGATGCTGGGAATGGCGGCCAGCAATTCCACCGCCACCGCCAGCGGCGCGCGCAGCCGGTGGGGGCAGAGTTCATTCAGGAAGATGGCGATGCCGAGCGCCGCCGGCACCGCCAGGACCATGGCGATGGCCGCCGTGATCAGCGTGCCCGCCACCGGCGCCACCGCGCCATAGACATCGGTCACCGGGTTCCAGGCCTGGGTGACCAGAAACCCCGCCCCCATCCGATCGGCCACCGGCAGGGCGCCGATCACCAGCACCACCAGCATGGCGGCAAGTGCGGCCACCACCATCAGGGCCGCAACCCCGGTCAGCCGCCGGAACGGCCCGTCCCAGCCCAGCCCCGCCGGCAGGGCGCTGAGGTGCAGCGGCCGGGCCACCGGATGGGCAGAAACGATGTCCGGCTCCGGCGCAAGGCCGGCCTCTTCGACGCTCATGAAACCTCGCAGGGCCGCCGCCGGCCAGGGGATGCCCCCCGCCGCCGGCGGCCGGACGACAGACGCAATGCACAGACGACGCCGGGATCAGTAGACGGGTTTGCCGTCCTTGCCCTTGATGCTGTCGGCCCAGGTCTTTTCGACCATCTGCACCACCGCCTGCGGCATCGGCACATAGTCGAGCTTCTCCGCCGCTTTGCCGCCATGGGCATAGCTCCAGGCGAAGAATTTGAGCGCGGCGGCCGCGCGGGCCGGCTGGTCCGCCTGGCTGTGCATCAGGATGAAGCTGGCACCGGTGATCGGCCAGCTGTCCCGGCCCGGCTGATCGGTCAGAACCAGGTGATAGCCTTCGGCATGGGCCCAGTCGGCATTGGCGGCAGCACTCTGGAAGGTCTTGCTTTCCGGGGCGACCACGGCGCCGTCGTGGTTCTTCATCTTCAGCCAGGCCAGCTTGTTCTGAAGCGCATAGGCGTATTCGACATAGCCGATCGAACCCGGGGTCTGGCCGGTGAAGTTGGCCACACCCTCATTGCCCTTGCCGCCCAGACCGGTCGGCCATTCGACCGCGGTGCTGGCGCCGATATCCTTTTTCCAGTCGGCGCTGACCGAGGAAAGATAGGTGGTGAACAGGAAAGTGGTGCCCGATCCGTCGGAGCGATGGACCACGGCGATCGCCTGATCGGGCAGTTTGACGCCGGGGTTCAGGGCCACCAGCGCCGGATCGTTCCACCTGGTGATCTTGCCCATATAGATCGCGGCAAGCGTCGGCCCGTCGATCTCCAGCGCACCGGCGGCGATGCCCGGGATGTTGACCACCGGCACCACGCCACCCATGACCATCGGCCACTGAACAAGGCCGGCCGCCTTCAGATCGGCGGCTTCAAGCGGCATGTCCGAGGCGCCGAAATCGACGGTATGCGCCTTGATCTGCTTGATGCCGCCACCGGAGCCGATGGACTGGTAGTTCAAAGACACGCCGGTTTCGGCCTTATAGGCCTCGGCCCATTTCGCATAGACCGGGTAGGGGAAGGTCGCACCGGCACCGGTGATCTCGTCGGCGGCCTGGGCGGTGCCGATGCTCAGGCCGAGCATCAACAGTCCTCCGGCAACAGCCGGAAGGCGACGAAGGACGGACATATGCCAACATCTCCAGCGGGATATGGATCGGAAGCGCCGCGGCGAGGGCACTATAGGCCCGCGTCTTCCGCCTCTGCATCCCGATTCCAAGTCGACCGGCCATAATTCATCAAACTGACACATATCGACTTGACGTCTACGATTGCCCATTTTGGGCAGTCTTCAGACATACTCATTCTTGTCTGGTTCTTATGGCCGCTGCTCTTGTAACGATGCGGCGGCCGTCATGAAAAAACGGCCGCTTCCGAAACGGAAACGGCCGTCGGGCGGCAGATGACCCGGATGGTTTCGCTTGGCCGCCATGCCGTTGGACTGGCCAAGGGCCCCGGCATTTCAGCGGCGCGGCCGGTCAGCGCAGAAATGCCGCCTCGTCGCGCGCCACCTGATCCATGCCCTGCAGGCGGAAGATTTCACCGACCGGGGCGATGCCGCCCTCGACGCCCAGCGTGTCGCCATCGGCCATGATCCGGGCGAAGCTCTGCTGCATGGCGGCGACCGCGGCCCGGATCGCATGGTTGCCATAGATCACCAGGCCGACCCGGCCGCTTGCCGCGGCGCGCGCCATGGTCATCTGCGGATAGGCGGTGGGCACGATGACGATGGGGATGCCGCCATCCCAGGCGGCGATGAAGCCTTCGATCTCGTCGGGCCCGGGCGATTTCGAATGGACCAGCAGCAGATCCGCCCCGGCGGCGGCATAGGCCCGGCCGCGTTCCAGCGCCGCATCCGGCCCGGCGCCGGCAATCAGCGCCTCGGTCCGGGCGATGATCAGGAAATCCGGGTCGTTCCGGGCGTGGCGGGCGGCCTCGATCTTGCCCTGAAACTCGGCGATCCTGAGCAGGTCCTGGCGCCCGCCCTCGACCAGCGAGGTGACCTTGGGAAAGACCTTGTCCTCGATCACCACCGCGGCGGCCCCCGCCGCCTCGTAGCTGCGCACGGCATGCAGGACGTTGAGGGCATTGCCGAAACCGGTGTCGATATCGGCCACCACCGGCAGGCGGGTGCGGGCCGCCATCGCGCGTACGACCTCCAGATGCTCGGCCATCGAAACCAGGCTGATATCGGGCAGGCCGAGCGCCGCCGAGATTTCGAAACCGCTGGCCCAGACGCCGTCGAAACCGGCCTCTTCCACCAGCCGTGCCGAAAGCGGGTTGTGGGCGGCCATGATGCGGGCGGGCATGGTGTGGGCGCCGCCGCAGACGCGATCGCGGAAGGCTCGTCGGGTCGATGTCATCGATCTTCTTTCTTGAGAAGGAGAAGGAGAAGGAAGTGCAGGCTCAGGACAGGCGGGCGATCGCCGCCGCCATGGCCCGCGCAGCGCGGAGAAGGGTCTCGTCGGCGGCGGCATAGCTGATGCGCAGATGGCCGGGTGCCAGGAAACCGCTGCCGGGCACCAGCGCCACGCCTGCCTCGTCCAGCAGATACAGCGCCAGATCGCCGTCGGTGCCGATCACCCGGCCCACCGGCGTCGTCCGGCCGATCAGGGCGGTGCAGTCGACGAACAGATAAAAAGCGCCCTGGGGCAGATGGAAGGACAGGCCCGGGATCGCGGCGATCTCGCGGCAGAGCAGATCCCGGCGGCGGCGGAAGGCGCTGCGGAAGCCCTCGATCACCGCCGGATCGCCGTCGAGCGCGGCGATGGCGGCATATTGCGCGATCGAACAGGTGTGCGAGGTGGACTGACCCTGGATGGTGTTCATCGCGCGGATCAGCTCAACCGGGCCGGCGCCATAGCCGACCCGCCAGCCGGTCATGGCATGGGATTTCGAGACGCCGTTGACGGTGAGCGTGCGGCCCGCCAGATCCGGGGCGACGGCGGCCATGGTCGCAAAGGCGGTCTCGCCATAGACCAGATGTTCGTAGATGTCGTCGGAGAGCACCATGACCTGCGGGGCCTCGCGCAGCACCGCCGCCAGCGCCGCCAGATCCTCGGCCCCCGCCACCGCCCCGGTCGGGTTGGCGGGCGAATTGAGCATCAGCCAGCGGGTGCGCGGGGTCAACGCCGCGCGCAGCGCCTCGGGCCGCAGCCGGTAGCCGTCGGCGGCGGTGGTCGCGACCGGCACCGGCACGCCGCCGGCCAGTTTGATCATTTCGGGGTACGACACCCAGCAGGGGGTGGCGAAGACCACCTCGTCGCCCGGATCGAGCGTCGCCATCAGCGCGTTGAACAGCACCTGCTTGGCGCCGCACCCCACCGTCACCTGGTCGGGGGTGAAATCAAGGCCGTTCTCGCGGGCGAATTTGGCGGCGATCGCCTGACGCAGCGGGAGGATGCCGGCGACCGCGGTATAGGTGGTCCGACCTTCGGCGATGGCGCGCACCGCCGCCTCGCACACCGCCGCGGGGGTGGGAAAATCGGGCTCGCCCTGGCTGAGCGCCACGACGTCGCGGCCACGGGCGCGCAGATCCGCGGCCATCTGGGTCATCGCCTTGGTGGCGGACGGCGCCACCTGTCTCATGCGGGCGGAAAGCGTGATCATTGTGTCGGAAACATCCCGGCGTGGAGCAGAGGGGGAATGGATGGGAGTGGCCGCCGCGGCGGAGAACGCCGCGGCGGGGCAGCGGTGTCGGGTCAGCGGGCGGCCGCCGTGACCTCCTGCCAGATCGCCAGCACCCGGTCGCGGTCGCGGGCGGCCGCATCCTGGTCGACCGCGATCACCTTCAGATCCGCCAGCCGCGGCAGGCCGGCGATGGCGGTGACATCGACCCGGTCATTGGCCGGCCGGCGCCAGGTGGCGGCGAAGATCGCCGCCTGGGCGGCATCGGAGGCCATGATGTCGAGCAGGCGCTGCGCCGCCTGCGGATGCGGCGCGCCCTTCACCACCGCCATGCCTTCCGGCGACAGGAAGGTGCCCTCCGCCGGATAGACCAGACGGATCTCGCGCTGGCCGCCGGCGACATAGGCCTCGGCGGAATATTCCATGGTGATGCCGGCGGCGAACTCGCCGGCCGCCACGCTTTTGTAGACATTGGACGAGCTGCCGGTGACCACGACATTGCGGGCGAGCTTCTCCAGCCCCTCGCGGCCGAAGAGCTGATACAGGCCGTAGATCTGGGCATAGGCCGAGGAGGAATTGGCCGGGTCGCCGATCACCACCTGGCCCTTCCAGGCCGGATCGAACAGATCCGCCCAGCCCGCGGGCATCGGCCGGCCGTCGAGGCGGCGGTCATTGACCATCAGCACCATCACGTGGACATTGGCGCCGGTCCAGAGCCCGTCGGGACCGACCATGTCGGCGGGCAGTTCCACCTTGGTGTGATAGGGCGCCAGCACCGCGCCATAGGCGGCGAGTGTCGGGAAACCGGCGCTCCAGAACAGATCGGCCCTGGGCGCGGCGGCCTCGGCTTCGATGCGCTTCAGCAGGGCGCCGGTGGCGCCGCGCACCACCTCCACCTCCAGATCGGGGGCGGCATCCCCCACCACCTTCAGCAGCGCATCGACCGCCGCGGAATTGTTGGAGGCATAGAGCACCGCGGTCTCGGCCGCGGCCGGAAGGCTGGCGAAAGCCAGGCTGCCGATCAGGCCGGTGCCGGCCAGGATGAGGGTCTTGAGCAGGGAGGCGCGTGACATGTCGGGTTTCCGTCGATGGGGTGGCGGATGGGGCGGGCCGCAGGGCACCAGGGACCATCAGTCCGTGGCGAAGACGCGGATCCCGAAGATGCGGGTCGCGAGCCAGAGCGGCAGGAAGATGGAGAGGAGCAGGATCAGGCTGTAGGCCGAGGCCGGGCCCATATAGCCGCTGTCGATCTGCTGATAGATCTGGATCGGCATGGTGGTGAGCCCGGGCGAGTAGAGCACGATGGTCGCGCTCAACTCCGACAGGGTGGTGACCCAGATGAAGACCGCCCCGCCGGCCATGGCCGGCCGGAGCAGCGGCAGCACGACCTTCAGGAAGCTCCGCCCCGGCGGCACGCCCAGGCTGATGGAGGCTTCCTCGATCGAATCGCGGATCTGGTAGACCGCCGCGGCGGTGGTGTTGACGGCATAGGGCATGCGCCGGATGAAATAGGCGATCGCCATGATGAGCCAGCCGCCGGTGAGCGCGAACCAGCCGCCATTCCAGGTGTTGATCAGCGCGATGCCCAGCACCGTGCCCGAGACGGCGAGCGGCAGCAGGCCCAGATAGTCGAGCAGATGGGTGAGGCCCGAGCGCTTCTTGATCGACAGCCAGGCGAGCACCGTGCCGAACAGCACGCCCGCGATCGAGGCCAGGGTCGCAAGGCCGAAGGAGTTGCGCATCGCCTCGGCCCCGAACGAGGCGAGGCTGGCGAAATTGCCGAGCGAGAACCGCCCCCAATGCAGCACCGGGCCGATGCTGTGGGTGAAGGCGCCGATCGCCACCACCGCCACCGGCAGCAGCGACAGCAGCACCATGGCGGCAAGCCCGCCGCCGACCAGCCGGGCAAGCGGCGCCGGCAGGTCGATCCGCACGGGCGCGCGCCCCGCCTCCATCTGATAACCGCGCCCCCGGGCCAGGCCCTTCTGCAGGATCAGGGCCAGCGCCACCAGGGCCACCAGCACCACCGACATGGTGGCCTGCATGGTGCCGCCGCCGCCGAATTCGCTGACGAAGGCATTATAGGCTGCCACCGACAGCACCGGCACCCGCGGGGCCACGATCACCGGCACGCCGAAATTGTCGACCGCGAGCGTGAAGACGATCAGCGCCGCGGTGGCGACGGGCGGCAGCAGCAGCCGCGCGGTCACCGTGCGCCAGACCCGGCCGGGGCCCGACCCCAGCACCGTCGCCGCCTCTTCCAGAGACCGGTCGATGCCGCGAAAGGCCGCCAGCACCAGCAGATAGACATAGCCGTAATGCTGCAGGACCATCACGAAGACCAGCCCGGTCCAGCCATAGAAGCCCGGCAGGGTGATACCGAAGCGATCATGGAGCAGATTGGTCACCAGCCCGTTATTGCCGAAGACCATCAGCCAGGACTGGGTGACGATGATGTCGGGCAGCACGAAGGTGGCGAGCGGCGCCAGGGCCAGCAGCCCGCGGCAGGGCAGGCGCAGCCGGGCGACGGCGAAGGCGAGCGGCAGGCCCAGCAGCAGGGCACCCAGCGCGGTCGCAATCCCCAGCGTCACGGTGTTGACCAGCGCATCGACCAGGGCCGGGGTGGCGAAGAAGCGCCGGTAGCCGTCCAGGCTCCAGCCCTCGGGCCCCTGCAGGCTGAGGGCGAAAAGCCGGAACAGCGGCACGGCGACGAAGGCCGCCAGCACCGCCAGGCAGGCGAATTTGGCGACGGTCCAGACCGGAAATCCGCGCATCGCCTAAACCTCCCGCACCAGACAGCAGCCGGGGGACAGCTCCACCGTCACCGCACTGCCCGGCTCGGGCGCCGTGGCGCCGAACCCGTTGGGCTGGATCAGCCGCAGCGCGGCACCGCCCTGAAGCCGAAGCTCCACCCGCGTGGCCTCGCCCATGAAGGTCAGGCGGGTGACGGTGGCGCCCAGCCGGTTGTCGCCACCCTGATCGCCCGCGCCGGGGGCCAGGATGCGGGCCTCTTCCTCGCGGATGCACAGCCGCACGGCATCGCCCGGGCGGCAGCCATTGGCATGGGCGGCGATGCGCGCACCGCCCAGCCGGCACTGCGCAACCTCGCCCCGGATCCCGTCCAGATCGACCGCCAGCAGATTGGCGGCGCCCAGGAAATCGGCGGCATAGGTGGATCGGGGCCGATGATAGATCTCCCGCGGGCTGGCGATCTGTTCCACCCCGCCCGCGCGCAGCAGCGCCACCCGATCCGACATGGTCAGCGCCATGCGCTGATCATGGGTCACGAAAACCGTGGTGACGCCATAATCGCGCTGGATGTCGCGCACGAAGCTCTGCATGCCGGCGGCAAGCCGGGCATCCAGCGCCGAGAGCGGCTCGTCGAGCAGCAGGACCAGAGGCTCGATCACCAGCGCCCGCGCCAGCGCCACCCGCTGGCGCTGGCCGCCGCTCAACGCCGCCGGCTGGCGATCGGCGAAACCGGCCAGCTCCACCCGCTCCAGACAGGCGCCGACCCGGCGGCGGATCTCGGTTTCGGACACATGGCGGGCGCGCAGCCCGTAGGCGACGTTTTCGAACACGCTGCGGTCGGGGAACAGGGCATAGTCCTGAAAGACCATGCCGCAATCGCGCCGATGGGCCGGCAGCCGGGTGACGTCGCGCCCGGCAAAGGCCACCCGGCCGCGGGCCGGTGCCAGAAAGCCGGCGATCAGGCGCAGAAAGGTGGTCTTGCCGCAGCCGCTGGGCCCCAGGATGGTAAAGAAGCACCCATCCGGAATTGTCATGCTTTGGCCATCGATGACCGGCCGGCCGCCATAGGTGACGACGACGTCGTCGATATCGATTCTGGCCATGTCTCAGCTTTCGTCTGCAGGTGTGCCCTGCCCTCCCCAATAGCGGCGACGGATGAAGATCTCGTGACATTCATCAGGAAATGAGATTGGTCTATGATCCGGCGCATGGATGCGCCAGCATGCGGGCGAAGCAGGGGGGAGAAGAACGCATGGGGACAGATCACGACGACATCCCGCTGAACGCCCTGCGCGCCTTTTGCGAGGTGGCGCGGGATGTTCACGTCTCGCGGGCCGCCGCCCGGATCGGCGTGTCGCAAAGCGCCGTCAGCCGGCATCTGGCCCTGCTGGAAGCCCATATGGGCGCGCCCCTGCTGGAACGGCAGGGCCGCAACGTGGTGCTGACCGAACTGGGCCGCCAGCTGGCCGAAGCGGTGACAGCACCACTGGAAGAGATCGCCTTTTCGGTGCGGCTGATGCGGCGCCGGCGCAGCGGCCGGCGCAATCTGGTGGTGCGCACCTCTCTGCCCACCTTCGCCTTCACCACGCTGATCCCGCGGATCGCCGAATTCAGCCGCGAACACGGCGATGTGCCGATCGACGTGCTGACCTCGGTCACCTCTCAGGAACTGCATGGCGATTTCGACGTGCTGATCACCCGCGATCTGGTCCTGCCCGGCCCGGTGCAGGAATGGACCATCGCCGAGGAAAAGGTGGTCTGCGTCGCGGCCCCCGGGATCGCCCGGCGGATCACCCTGGCGACCCTGGCGGCGGTGCCGCTGTTCATCGTCAATTCCCGCCCCGACATCCTGCCGGCCTGGCTGGCGGCCCGGGGGCTGGGCGAGGGCGATATCCGCATGGGATCGCGCTACGATCATCATTACATGGCCCTGCCGGCCGCCATGGCCGGCCAGGGGCTGGTGCTGGCGCCCGAGACGGTGGTGGCGGATTATCTGCAGAAGGGCCTGCTGGCGGCGGTGCCCGAGACCCGCTTTTCGACCGGCATGGTCTACAAGGCCTATGCGTCGGATCGCGGCATGGACCCGCAGCTGAGCGCCGCCTTCTGCCGCTGGGTCGTCCGGCTCTGCCGCGGCTGACGCTGCTATGGCCGAGACCGGCCGCGGAACATAGGCAGGGCCGCGCATGGCCGGCAGACTGGGCCGGCCGATGACCGCCGGCAACCACGACCGGCGGCAGACCGCAGGAGGAAACCGCCATGACCAACCCGTCCGCCCCGCACCAGACGCTGCGCGACAAGGCGTATTTCGACCGCCGCGCCACCGACGAGATGGCCCGACACCTGGCCCCCACCAGCCGCAGCCTGCACGAGACCATGGCCACGTCCTGCCGGATTCTGGCGATGACCGGCCAGGAGGCCGGGCTGGCCGGACAGATCAGCGTGCGATCCGACCGCCCCGGCGCCTATTGGACGCTGCGTTTCGGCCTGGGCTTCGACGAGGCGACGCCCGCCGATTTCATCGAGGTCGACCGCGACCTGAACACGCTTACGGGCCGCGGCATGGCCAACCCCGCCACCCGCTTTCATCTCTGGGTCTATGACGCCCGTCCGGATGTGAGGGCGATCATCCACACCCATTCGCCCTGGGCCGCAGCCCTTGCCGCGGCGCGCCAGCCGCTGGTGATCGCGCAGATGGACATGACGCCGCTGCACGACGACTGCGCCTTTCTGGCCGACTGGCCGGGCGTGCCGATCGCCGATCAGGAAGGCGTGATCATATCCGGGGCGCTGGGCACGAAACGGGCGATCATCCTGGCCCATCACGGCTATCTGACCACCGGCGGCAGCTGCGAGGAAGCGACCTATCTGGCGGTCTATCTGGAACGGGCGGCGCGGATGCAGCTGCGCGCCCAGGCGGCCTTCGGACCGCTGACCCCGGTCGACCCGACGCTCGCCGCCGAGGCGCACGACTATCTGCTGAAGCCCGCCATCGTCAACGCGACCTTCGATTACTGGGCCCGGCAGGCGCGCTGACGCCTGCATTCTCACCCGATCTGCTTAAGCCAGATCTCGTAAGGCCAGATCTCGTAAGGCCAGATCTCCCAGGGAATGCCAGGATGACGACGCCTGCCCGGGGCAGCGCGCGATCGCGCCGCCATTACGTCACCGCCGGCCTTGCCGCCATGCCGCGGGAAGCCCTGCTGCTGGTGGGCGCCAGGCCGGCGGAAACCACATGGTTCTACACCATCGTCACCTGATCGCTGGCCTGGGCCACTACCGGCTGGAGATGCCGGAAGAGCGGATCGCCGCCGGATAAGGCCCCGGTTGGAAAGCCCGGCGCATCAGAAAAGACTTCCCAAAGCCGCGCACCAAAGCGAAAATGTTCGCGATACTTCACACCAGGGTTGGGGGCCGTTCTCTGCGCGGCCCCCAACCCTGGTTGCTCTCTTCCCGGGCCATGTGCCTTCGATACGCCACCACCCTGCAGCGCCCTTTTCGACAAGGACGTGATCGATGGTCCGGATCTTCATTTCGCATTCCAACCGCGATAACGACGACGCGACCGAGATCGACGCCCGGCTTAAGAGCGCGGGCTTCGACAACAGGTTTCTGGATATCGACAAGCATGGGGGTATTCAGCCCGGAGACGATTGGGAGCGAAGATTATACCACGAGGTAGAGCGAGCCCAGGCCGTTGTGCTTATAGTCACCGACAACTGGCTCGACTCGAAATGGTGCTTTGTCGAATTCACCCAGGCGCGGGCGCTGGGCAAGGCGATCTTCATCCTGATCCTCACCGCGACCAAAGAGAAGATCGTCGGCAAGGATCTGCAACACATCGACCTGACCGCCGGCCGCGACGTCGGGCTGGCGTGGCTCGTCAGGCGGCTGACCGAGATTACCCTGCAATCACGCGCACATCTGGATCTGCCTCGGGGCACGGTGCCGTTTCCGGGCCTGCCCGCGTTCGAAGAAACCCAGGCGGCGGTGTTTTTCGGGCGCGATGCCGAAATCCTCGACCTGATGGAGCGGTTGCGGCAGATCCGCACCAGCGGCGGCGCCAGGCTGATCACGCTGCTCGGCGCCTCGGGCAGCGGCAAGTCCTCGCTGCTGCGGGCCGGGCTGGTGGCACGCCTGCGATATGACCGGGACAACTGGATCGTCTGCAAACCCTTTCGCCCCGAGGCCGAGCCCGTCGATCGGCTGATCGACACGCTGCTGCTGACGCTGCGCGAGGCGGGGCCCGGGGAGAGCCCGGGCGATGGCGAGGCGGAACGGCGCTGGCGCGAAGCCCTGGCCTCGGCCACGCCCGGCGAGGCCCTGCGGGAGATCGCCCGGGCGCTGAGGCGGCGTGCCGGCGCCCTGGATGCGCAGATCCTGATCCCGATCGATCAGGCGGAAGAGCTGTTCACCAGGGCCGAACCATCGAAACAGCGGGCCTTCTTCGCCCTGCTGGATGCGGCACTGGCCGACGACCTGCCCTTCGTCGCGATCGCGGCGCTCCGCTCGGACCATCTGGGAGACTGGCAGACGGTGGACGGGCTGTCGGCGCCGGCCGTGCTCCACCCGCTGGCACGGATGCCGCTGGCACATATCGGCAGCCTGGTGCGCGATCCGGCAAAGCTCGTTCACCTGAAGGTCGACGAGGAGATGATCGCGGCGCTGACGGCCGATGCCGAAAGCGATGATGCCCTGCCCCTGATCGCCTTTCTGCTGCGCCGGATGTACGACACCATCGGCACGGACACGGCCTGGACGCTGGCACATTACCAGGCGATGGGCGACCGCCGGGCCGACCGGACCCCGCTGCAGGATGCCGTGCGCCGGGCAGCCGACGACGCCCTGCCGGACCTGACCGACAGCCAGGCCGCCGCGCTGCGCGAGGCCTTCGTATCGGCGCTGGTGCGGGTCAATGCCGAAGGCGGCTTCGTCCGCAAAGCGGCCCGGCTGGCGGACATCCCCCACGAGGCACGGCCGCTGCTGCAGCGGCTGGTCGAGGCACGGCTGCTGGTGACCGATATCCGCGCCGGCGCGGACGGCAGCGGCCCCTCCGAAACCGTGATCGAAGTCGCCCATGAAGCCCTGTTCCGGGTCTGGCCCAGGCTGTCCGGCTGGCTGGACGAGGCCCGCGACTTCCTGATCGGCAAGGCCCGGCTCAACCAGATGTTTCAGGACTGGCAGAAGCTGGAGACGTCGGAGCGCCGCAAGGGCCTCCTCTCCGGCATCATGCTGGACCGGGCCCGCGGCTGGCTGGCCGCATATCCGCACCGGTTCAGCGACGCGGAACGGGCGTTCATCGAAGAGTCGGATCGGGCGGAGGTGGAAGACCAGCAAAAACTGCTCCGCGAGGCGCAGCGCGCCACGGATGCGCTTGCTGCGGCGACGGAAACCGCCGATGCCCTGATTTTCAATCTGGCACAGAAATTCCGCCGGTCCGGCCTGCCCAATGCCATGGTCCGTGAGATTCTGGAGGAGGCACGCAGACTTCTGGACAGGCTGAACACGGGGGACAATCGGAGTGCTGCGCTGGAGAGGAGCCGGGCCGTAGCATTGGCCGAGCTTGGACAGTCACTGGCTGAATTCGGAGCGCCGGATGAGGCAAGGCAGCTCTATGAGGAAAGCCTGGAAATATTCCAGCGTCTGGCCGAGCGGGAGCCGGAGAACACGCAAGCCCAGCGCGATCTCAGCCTCGGCCTGGAGAAGATCGCCGATATCAGGCAACGGCAGGACCCGGCGGCGGCGCTGGCGCTCTATGAACAGAGCCTGGAGATCAGACGGCGACTGGCCGAGCGGGAGCCGGAGAATACGGAGGCCCAGCGCGATCTCAGCATCAGCCAGGAGAAGATCGCCGACATCAGGCAACGGCAAGACCCGGCGGCGGCGCTGGCGCTCTATGAACAGAGCCTGGAGATCAGACGGCGACTGGCCGAGCGGGAGCCGGAGAACACGCAAGCCCGGCGCGATCTCAGCGTCAGCCTGAACAACATCGCCGATATCAGGCAACGGCAAGACCCGGCGGCGGCGCTGGCGCTCTATGAACAGAGCCTGGAGATCACACGGCGACTGGCCGAGCGGGAGCCGGAGAACACCCAAGCCCAGCGCGATCTCAGCATCAGCCTGAACAACATCGCCGATATCAGGCAACGGCAAGACCCGGCGGCGGCGCTGGCGCTCTATGAACAGAGCCTGGAGATCACACGGCGACTGGCCGCGTGGGAGCCGGAGAACACGCAAGCCCAGCGCGATCTCAGCATCAGCCTGGACAGGATCGCCGACATCAGGCAACGGCAAGACCCGGCGGCGGCGCTGGCGCTCTATGAACAGAGCCTGGAGATCACACGACGACTGGCCGAGCGGGAGCCGGAGAACACGCAAGCCCAGCGCGATCTCAGCGTCAGCCTGAACAAGATCGCCGATACCAGGCAATGGCAAGACCCGGCGGCGGCGCTGGCGCTCTATGAACAGAGCCTGGAGATCAGACGACGACTGGCCGCGCGGGAGCCGGAGAATACGGAGGCCCAGCGCGATCTCAGCCTCAGCCTGGACAGCATCGCCGATATCAGGCAACGGCAAGACCCGGCGACGGCGCTGGCGCTCTATGAACAGAGCCTGGAGATCAGACAGCGGCTGGCCGCGCGGGAGCCGGAGAATACGGAGGCCCAGCGCGATGTCAGCGTCAGCCTAAACAGGATCGCCGATATCAGGCAACGGCAGGACCCGGCGGCGGCGCTGGCGCTCTATGAACAGAGCCTGGAGATCACGCAGCGGCTGGCCGAGCGGGAGCCGGAGAACACGCAAGCCCAGCGCGATCTCAGCGTCAGCCTGAGCAGGATCGCCGATATCAGGCAGCAACAGGACCCGGCGGCAGCGCTGGCGCTCTATGAACAGAGCCTGGAGATCAGACGGAGACTGGCCAAGAGGAAGCCGGAAAACACGCAGGTCCAGCGCGATCTCAGCGTCAGCCTGGAGAAGATCGCCGATATCAGGCAACGGCAAGACCCGGCGGCGGCGCTGGCGCTCTATGAACAGAGCCTGGAGATCAGACGGAGACTGGCCAAGAGGGAGCCGGAAAACACGCAGGTCCAGCGCGATCTCAGCGTCAGCCTGGAGAAGATCGCCGATATCAGGCAACGGCAAGACCCGGCGGCGGCGCTGGCGCTCTATGAACAGAGCCTGGAAATCTTCAAGCGTCTGGCCGAGCGGGAGCCGGAGAACACCCAAGCCCAGCGCGATCTCAGTGTCAGCCTGGACAGGATCGCCGATATCAGGCAACGGCAAGACCCGGCGGCGGCGCTGGCGCTCTATGAACAGAGCCTGGAGATCGCCACGCGACTGGCGCAGCAGAGTGACAGCATCGAGGCAAAAACCGATCTGGTTATCAGCCACTACAAGATCTCCACCGTCACCACCGGTGCCAGACGCATCGCATCCCTGCAACAGGCCCTCGACATCGCCCAACAGCTGGAAGCGGCCGGGCAGCTGACTGTGGTTCAGGCCGACTGGCCCGATATCCTGCGCCGGGCGCTGGCAGAGGCGGAGGGAAGCGAGTGATCCGCGGGCTGGTATCGCATGCCGCCGGAGCCGGCCGATGAGCCGGCGGCGGCGGGCGTGGTGGGGGGTGGTGCCGGCGGTGGTGGCCTTTGGCAGTTTTGCCCTGGGCACCTATGGGTTCTGGGAGATGCTGCCGCCGCCGCGCAGCCTGTTCGAGACGCTGCCCGATGCCGCCTATCGGGCGTTGCAGATGTTTTTCATGAATTTCGAAGACCCGCGCGACGCCGGCGGGCCGGTGGGGCCGGCGTTGCAGGCGGCCAGGTTCGGGGCCTTCGTCACCACCGTCTGGGTGATCCTGCAGGCCTTCTTTCCGCAGGCCTGGCAGACCGTCCGCCGCTGGTGTCGCCGTCGGGGCAGGCACTGTGCGCTGATTCTGGGCTATGGGCCGATCGGGCAGGCGATCGCCGCCGGCCTGCGCCAGCCGGGGAACGGCATCCGCCGCATCACTGCGGTCGAGCCGCTGGTGACGCCCGAACTGGCGGCGCGGGCGGCGGCGGATGGCGTGCTGCTGCTGGAAGCCGACCCGTCGGATCCGCGGCTGTTGGACCGGGCCTATGCCCTAAGGGCCGAGCGGATCTATGTAAGCGACCGCGACGATCTGCGCGCCATCGACACGGCGGTGGCGGTGCAGGCGCATGTCGCCCGGCCGGGCCGCGACATCCGGGTGGTGCTGAACGACAGCGCCGTGGCCGGGCAGATGGCCGAGGCGGCGGGCGCCGGGTTTCTGGGCGCGCCCGGGCTGTCGTGGTTCTCGCTGGCCGACGAAACCGCCCGGCGGCTGATGGCGGAAGCGCGCTTCGACCGGGTGGCGGTGGAAACCGGGGCGGCGCGGCTGCATCTGGTGATCCTGGGCTGCGGCAGCCAGGGCGAGGCGATCGCCGTGGAAACCCTGCTGACCGGCTGGCGCACGGCGCTGGGGCCGCCGCGCATCACCTTTCTGGATTGCGATGTCGCGGCGATCGAGGCGCGGATGCGCCGCCGCATGCCGGCCTGGTTCCTGAAGCCCGATGGCGGAGCCCTGCCCGAGGGCGCGCGGCCGATGCTCGATTTCCGCAGCTGCGATGCCGACCGGCTGGATTTCGCCGGCGACGACTGCCTCGACGGGCTGCGCACGGGGGTGACGGCCTGGGTCTTCGCCACCGGCAACGACGCCCTGAACCTGCGCGCCGCCCTGTCGCTGCATCGGGCGATCACCATGCGCCGGATCGACCCGGCCCCCATCCATGTGCGCATCCCCGGCGGCCATGCCGAGGACGCGCCCGAGCTGGTGGGCCAGCCGCTGGCCATGGCCCGCACCTTCGGCGCGATCGACGGGGTGATCGCCCGATCACCGCTGCTGGCGCCCGACCCGGATGCCGTGCCCAAGGCGCTGCACGCCGCCTATGCCGAGGCGAGCGTCGCCATGGGCCTTGCCGACCGGCCCGAGAGCTGGGACAGCCTGCCCGAGGCCAGGCGCAAGGCCAACCGGGCCCTGTTCCGCCATGCGGCGATGAAGCTGGAAGATTTCGGCGCCGAGGCCCAGCCCCTGCCGACGGTGCCGCCCCGGGCCCATGCCGCCCTGCTGCAAGGGCTGGAACGGGTGGATGCCGCGCTCGACTATGCCCGGATCGACCGCAACGGCGATCCGCAGAGCTGGCTTCGGCCCGGCACGACCCTGCACGAGGACGACCGCGAGACCGCCATCCGCCTGCGCGATGCCGCGATCTGCGAGCACAACCGTTGGACGATTGAGCGGGCGCTTGAACAATTCCTGCCCACGGAACGGCCCGAACGCGCCCTGCGCGACGATACCCGCCGCCTGCACAACAACATGCACGACTGGTATGCGCTGGAACAGGCGACGATCCGCCGCTACGACGTGGTGCTGCTGCGCGGGCTGCTCTCCAGATCCGGCGACGACAGCGAGGCGACGGCGCGGCCGCACCGCCCGCGCATCCTGTTCCTGGTGCTGCCGGCCGATGGCGGTGCGGCCAGGCTGCATGTCTCGGACCAGGGCGCGCCCGACGGCACGGATGTGACCGAGCTGCAGCTGCATCTCTGCCTGGCGGCGGACCCAGCCGACCCCGATGCCTGCCTGCCGCCGCTGCTGGCCGCGCTGGACGACCAGTTCAACCCCGCACGGCAGATCCCGCCCCGCCGGCTGCGCATCGATTTCGCCCGGCCGCCGGGGGCCGGGGGTTTCGCGCTGGCCAACCGCCTGGCCATGGCGCTGCGCCGCCGCCACGGGCCGGGGCTGGCGATCGAACCGCTCTGGTCCTGGCGGGCCCGGGGCTGCACGGTCGCCGTGGTCGGACATCGCGATCTTGGCGGTTTCGGCGATCCGGCGGCGCTGACCGAGCGGCTACGCCAGGGCTTCATGGCGCTGATCGCCCGCCAGGGCGTGGAGGCCCTGGTCTGCGGCCATGCCCCCGGCGCCGATCAGGCCGCGGTGGCCGCCTGGGCCTCTCTGGCCCTGCCGCCACCCCGGCTGATCTTTCCCTTTGCCGAAACCGCGGCAGACGGCACCCGCATCTTCCACACCGACGACCCGGCCGTTGCGACCGAGGCGACCCGCTTCGCCGAACCCGCCCTGCGCGCCCTGGGCACGGCCGCCCTGCCCGATGACGGCATGGGCCACCGGGCCCAGGCCGATACCCTGCTCGCCCGCGCCGACTGCCTGCTGGCGGTGATCGACGAAACCCGCGCCGCCCTGCCCGGCGGCACGGTCGAGACGGTGGCACGGGCGCGCGCGGCCGGCAAGACCGTCAGAGTGGTGCCGCCCGCACCCTGAGGGCAGCCCGACGGAAGGGGAGGCGACGGAAGGGGGGCGACGGAAGGGGGGGGCGCGACGAAAAGCAGGGGCGGATGCCGTGCATCCGCCCCCGCCCGGCCCTGTCGGAGGGACCCGTGTTTCCGACAGGGCTCACTTCGTCTTCGTCACGCCCCAGAAGCGGTCGAAACCGGCCGACCAGGGGGTATAACCCTTCAGATCGGGCGCCGTGGCGATGACGCGGACGTCGTTATAAAGGCCGATCACCGGCACCGCCTCGGCCATGCGGCTGTGGATGCGATCGAAGATCTTGCCGCGGACCGCCGGATCCATGGTCTGCTTGGCGGCCTCCAGCAGCTTGATGGCATCCGGATCGTCCCAGCTGGCGCTGGGCTGCTCGGTCTTGTCGCCGATGATCGAGGAATAGGCGAGCGCCGGGTCGAGCCTGGAGGAATAGACGAAGGACTGCATCTGATACTTGCCCTGCAGATAGTTCTGCAGCTGCGTCGCCCAGTCCAGCACCTCGATCTGGGCGTTGATGCCCGCCGCCTGCATCATCGCCTGGGCGGTGACCGCGGTTTCGTGATAGCCGCCGGGGCGCATATTGGTCTGGATGCGGATCGGCTCGCCCTTGTAGCCGGCCTCTTTCAGCAGCTTCTGCGCCAGCGCCGGATCATAGGCCGGCCACTGGTCGTGGGTGGCGTTGTGATAGGGGCTGGCGGTGGCAACACCCGAAGGATTGGCGGTGGCGACGCCTTCGCTGGCGACGGCCACAATCGAAGGTACGTCGATTGCGTGTGCGATCGCCTTGCGGATGCGGGGGTCCTTCAGCACCGGATCCTGGGTCTGCATCAGCAGCAGGTGCCAGGACAGGATCGGCTGCTTGTAGATCGACACCCCGCGGCTTTCGGCTTCCGGGATCTCGGCGGCGCCGAGTTCGGGCACGAAATCCAGCTCGCCGGCATAAAGCGCGTTCTTCATCACCGTGCCGTCGGGCGCGATCAGGAAGCGCAGATGATCGGCCAGCGCCGGCTTGGCCCCGGTCATGCCGTCAGAGGGGCCCTCGCGGCCGGTATAGCCGTCGAACCGGTCCAGCTCCACATAGCGGCCGGGCTTCCAGTCGCCGATCACATAGGGGCCGGTGCCGACCGGCGCCTTCCAGCTGCCGTCTTCATTCACCGAGGACGGGTGCAGGATGGCGGCGTTGCACTGCAGGTTCGACATGAACAGCGGCAGCATCGGGTTCGGCTTTTCCAGCCGGAACACCACCGCATAGGGCTCGGGCGTCTCGATCGCAGTGATCGCAGCACCCTGCTTGCCGTCGAAGAAGCGCTTGCACTGCCAGGCGGTCTCGGCCTTCAGATAGCGGTTCCAGCTCCAGGCGACATCGGCCGAGGTCATCTCGGCGCCGTTCTGGAAGTGGACGCCCTTGCGCAGCTGAAAGCGCCAGGACAGGCCGTCGGCCGAGGGCTCGAAGCTTTCCGCCAGAACCGGGCCGACCGACAGATCCTGACGATGGCCGACCAGCCCCTCGACCACGTGGTTCATGATCAGATCAGCCGTGCCGTCGCGCTGCACGCCGGGATTGGTGCTGCGCAGATCGGTCGGGATCGCGATGGTGATCCGCTCGGTGCGCTGCGCTTCATCGGCAGAAAAGGCAGTCTGCGGCAGGATCAGCGCCGCGGTGACGACGGCCGCGGCGCCGAGCTGCCGCGTGGTCACGCAGGTCATGGGTCTTCCCCTTCCCTTCGCTGGGTGATGGTGAAGCGACGCCGGCAGCGCACTGCCGGTCCCCGTCACGAGCCGGCCGGACATTGTTATCGGATCGTCCGGTCCGGGGGTCTTTCAGGGCCGGGCGCATGCTCCCCATGCGGCCCGGCCCGATGTCGTGTCTGCGTCAGGCCCTGGTGGCGGCCACGGCCCCGGCCAGGAAGTCCTGGACGGCGCCGACCACCTTCAGCCCTTCATGGCGCACGCCCGGCAGCAGGTCGAGCCGCACGGGAATGCCCTTCGCCTCGAACGAGGCCTTCAGGCTCCGGATCTTGTCGACCCGGGTGGCGCCGGCGATGTTGGCATCGGGCATCCAGCCGGGCATGCCCGGCTTCAGCGTGATTTCCCAGGTGTCGAGATCGGCATCGCCCACCACCATCTGCACCGCCACACGGCGCATGGCGTCGACATCGGGATCGGTGCCGAACACCTCGCGCAGATTGCGGATGCCGACCCACCAGTCGCGATCCTCGTCCAGCAGGGTCACGCCGCCCGGCGCGCCGATCGACACCGCGAACAGCCGGTCGGCATGCAGATAGAGGAAGCGGTGGGTGAAATGGCCGCCGCCGGAAAAGCCGAACAGGGCCACGCGCGAGACATCGATGTCGTAGCGCTTGCCGACCAGATCGACCATGT
This sequence comes from Tistrella mobilis, assembly GCF_039634785.1. Lineage (NCBI taxonomy): Bacteria > Pseudomonadati > Pseudomonadota > Alphaproteobacteria > Geminicoccales > Geminicoccaceae > Tistrella > Tistrella mobilis. The sequence goes on from NZ_JBBIAB010000017.1 coordinate 67,731, forward strand.
CGAGCACCAGCCGGTCGAAGCGCATGTCGTGGAATTTGATGCGCTTGTAGTTCGACATCTCCCCCGGCTCGATCAGCCCGACGGGGAAGAGCGGCGCCAGCACGATGCAGTCATGGGCGTCGGCGAAGGCCGCGAAATGGTCGCGATAGGCCGCCGCCGTGCGGCCGGTGCCATGCATGGCGACGATCAGCCGCCAGCGCCGGCGGGCCTCCGCATCGGCCGTGGCGAAGCTTTTGGGCACGTAGAGGCAATAGGAGACGCGCTGTTCGTTCGGCAGGGCGAAGAAGGGCGTCGGCCCGAAATCGTAGAAGTTCAGATGCGGCTGGGCGAGGGTGATGCCGTCGGGGATCATGGGCGCGGGCTCCGGCAGGGGGCATGGCAGGCGGAAGATTAAGAGGGGCGATCCGCCTGCGGTCCTGGCTCGTCTTCGAGCATAGGACCGCAGATCGCGGAGGCCAAGGGCAAAAACTGCTTTTCTAATCGTTATAGTGCAGAACGATCATTGGCCGGACCGGCCAGCCGCCAGCCGCCCCCGGCGGCCGGTTCCAGCACCGGGGCGGCGGCGAGCAGCGCGCGGGTATAATCGTGGCGCGGCCGGGCGAACAGCTCTTCGGTCTCTGCCGTCTCGACGATCCGGCCATCCTTCATCACCGCGACCCGATGGGCGATGCGGCGCACCACCGACAGCGCATGGGTGATGAACAGGCAGGAAAAGCCGTGGCGCTGCTGCAGATCGCCGAACAGATCCAGCACCTGGGCCTGAACCGTCATGTCCAGCGCCGAGACCGCCTCGTCGGCGACCACGAAGGCCGGGCGGCGGACGATGGCGCGGGCGATGGCGACGCGCTGGCGCTGGCCGCCCGAAAGCTCGTGCGGCAGACGCTTCGCATAGGCCGAGCCCAGCCCGACCTCTTCCAGCACCTCGTCGACCCGGCGGCGGGCCTCGTCGGCCGCAAGGCCCGGAACATGGCGCAGCGGCTCCGCCACGATCCGCCCCACGCCATGGCGCGGGTCCAGCGAGGAAAACGGGTCCTGGAACACCATCTGGCAGTCCAGCCGCCGGGCGCGGGCCTCGGCACCGGTCGCGCGGGCGAGATCGGTGCCGCGGAAGGTGAGCTGCCCGCCGCTCGGCCGGGTGAGCCCGACCAGACAGCGGCCGATGGTGGTCTTGCCCGAACCGCTTTCGCCCACCAGCGCCAGGGTCTCGCCGGGCGCCACCTGGAAGCTGACGCCGTCGACCGCGCGCTTGTCGGGCTGGCGCTTCAGCATCCGCCGCCGGCCCTTGTGGATCACCACCAGATCGCGCGCCTCGACCACCGGCACCTCGGCCCGGGCCGGCGGCGCCAGCCGGCGCGGCCGGGGCATCGCCTCCAGCAGGTTGCGGGTGTAATCATGCTGCGGGTCGAGCAGGATCCGCGCGGTGGGGCCGCGCTCGATCACCCGGCCGCCGCGCATCACCACCACGTCGTCGGCATAGCGCGCCACCAGCCCCAGATCATGGCTGACCAGCAGGATGGCGGTGTCGTTCTCGCGCGCCAGCTCTACCATCAGCTCCAGCACCTCGCGCTGGACCAGGGTGTCGAGCGCGGTGGTCGGCTCGTCGGCGATCAGCAGCCGGGGTTTCAGCAGCATCACCGAGGCGAGCATGATCCGCTGGCGCATGCCGCCCGAGAATTCATGCGGCCAGGCGCCGAAACAGCGCGCCGGATCGTCGATCCGGATCCGGGCGAGCATGGCGAGCGCCCGCTCGCGCGCCTCGGCGCGGCCGATCTTCTCGTGCAGCATCAGCCCTTCGACCAGCTGCGCACCCACCGACAGGGCGGGGTTGAGCGAGACCATCGGCTCCTGGAACACCATGCCGATCTGGCCGCCGCGGACCTTGCGGCGCGCGGCCCCTTCAAGCGTGGTGATGTCGCGGCCGTCGAACAGGATCCGGCCCGACCGGCGGATCAGCGGCGACGGCAGCAGATCGAGCACCGCCCGCGAAACCACGGTCTTGCCCGAGCCGCTTTCGCCCACCACCGCCAGGATGCGGCCGCGCGCGATCGACAGGCTGGCGTCTTCCACAACCGTTGGTCCGTGCTCAAGACCAACAGACAAGTTTTGGATGTCGAGGAGAAGCGGGCTGGTCATGCGTTGCGCATCCTGGGATCGAGCCGGTCGCGCAGCGCATCGCCCAGCAGACAGATGCCGAGCAGGGCCATGGTGATGCAGGCGCCGGGGAAGATGGTGAGCCAGTCGGCCTGGGCCAGATAGGGCCGGCCGGCGGAGAGCATCGAGCCCCAGGTCGCCGCCGGCGGCGGCACGCCGAGCCCCAGGAAGCTGAGCGCGCTTTCCGACAGAAGCGCCCAGCCGAACATGGAGGTGGCGAGCACGATGATCGGCGAGGCGGCGTTGGGCAGCACATGCACCGCCATGGTGTAGAGGGTGGAATTGCCGGTGACGGCCGAGGCCTCGACGAATTCCCGCGCCCGCAGCGACATCACGATGCTGCGCACCACCCGCGCCATCGACGGCGTATAGGCGATGCCGAGCGCAATCACGATGCTGGTCTCGCCCGGGCCCATCACCGCCATCAGCCCCAGCGCCATCAGAATGCCCGGGAAGGCGAGCAGCGCATCAATGACCACGGCCAGCAGCCGGTCGACCGCGCCGCCCAGAAAGCCCGCCAGCACGCCGATGGGCGCCCCCAGAACGGTTGCCACCGCAACCGTGGCCAGGCCGATCGAGACGCTGGTGGTGGCACCGCTCATCAGCCTGGAGAGCACGTCGCGGCCGAATTCATCGGTGCCCAGCCAGTGCAGATCCGAGGGCGGTTGCAGGCGATGGGGGATGCTGAGCGCCATCGGGTTATAGGGCGTCCAGACGGCGCCGGTGACCGCGAGCAGCAGCACGATGCCGACCAGGATCACCCCCAGCCACAGCCCCGGCTGAAGCCGGCGGCGGAGCGGTTTCAGGCCGCGGGTATCGGCGGCGGAAGCAGGTGCAGAAGTCATGCCGCAACCCTCGGATCGAACAGCGGGTGGAGCAGGTCGACGATCAGGTTGATCACCACGTAAAGCCCGGCGATGAACAGAAGCCCGCCCTGGACGACCGGATAGTCGCGGGCATAGATCGCATCGACCAGCAGCCGGCCCAGCCCCGGCAGCGAGAAGATGGTCTCGGTGACCGCAATCCCGCCCAGAAGATTGCCCAGGATCAGCCCGACCAGGGTCAGGGTGGGCGCGAAGGCGTTGGGGAAGACATGGCGCGCCATCACGGTGTGTTCCGGCAGACCCTTGGCCCGGGCATGGGTGACGTATTCCAGCCGCAGCACCTCGACCGTATTGGCACGCGCCATGCGGGTCAGAATGCCGATCTCGACGATGGTGAGCGTCAGCACCGGCATGACCAGATAGGCGAGCGCCCGGCCGGCATCCTCGGCGAAGCCCACATAACCCACGATCGGCAGCCAGCCCAGATTGAGCCCCAGCCACATCAGGATCAGCAGGCCCAGCCAGAAAGTGGGAATCGACATCAGCAGGGTGGCGCAGGCGGTGATGGCGAGATCGGTTCCGGCTCCGCGCCGCCAGGCCGCGATCATGCCCAGCGGCACCGCAACCAGGGTCGCGATCAGGACCGCCGGGAAGACCACGCCGGCCGTGACCGAAAACCGGTCGGCCACCAGCTCGGCCACCGGCAGACCGTTGGTGATGGACTGGCCGAGATCGCCCGAGGCCAGCCGCTCGACCCAGAGCACGAACTGCCAGGGCCAGGGGCCGTCCAGCCCATAGGCCTGGCGCAGCGCCTGAACCGTGGCCGGATCGGCCTGATCGCCGAGCATGGTGGTGACCGGATCGCCTGGAATCGCGCGGATCAGCACGAAGACCGCAAGCGCCACCACCACGAGTGTCGGGATCGCCGACGCCAGGCGGTAGAGGATGAAGCGCAACATGGCGGGCTCCTTTTTTGTTGGTCCCTCGCCGGGCGGGCGCTGCCGCGCCCTTGGCCGCCGCCTCAATGGCGGCTTGGACCGGCCATCGCAAGCTTCGGCTTGCGATGGCCGGTCCAGGCTGGCTGTCAGAGGCCGGGGGTGTGGCCAGCCGCGTGGCAGGCCGCGCCGTCCATTTCAAGCGTGTAGGTGGTGAAGCGGGTCGACAGGGCCGGCATCGGGCAGACCTCCATCAGGCCCAGCGCCGGTTCCATCACCACCATGGCGACGGTGGAGGAGATGGAGCCACCAGCCCCCGGGCGTGGCGGGCGGCAGACCGAGTAGGGGACGCCGAAATCGTCGAAGAAGGCGGCCTTCAGGGCGTCGCGGTCGATCTGCCCGGCTTTGGCCGCCAGCGCGCGGCGGACCCGCCAGTCGCGATAGAAGCTTTCGGGCACGAAGGGAATGCCGGTGTCGCGGATCTTGGTGCGGGCGATCTCGCCGGTCCAGTGATTGGCGTGCACGATCATGCCGTTCTCGTCGGGCCAGATCGGAAAGGCCTCGTCGGGGGCGCATTCGAAATCGATCGCGAAGCCTTCAGACCAGCTGAGCATCATGTTGTTCGAGGCCGATTTGGGCGTGCAGGACACCGCCTTCATCGCCAGCGCCATATGCTGCTGTTCCAGCGCCTTGCGCCGGATCAGCGCCAGCGGTACGCCGACCTGGGCATAATCGCGGTCGCATTCCAGATAATTGGCGGTGATGGCGATGCCGGCCGAATTCAGGCCGCAGCGCGCCAGGCCGCCGGCCTCGGTCATGGTCAGCAGGTCGGGGCCGTCGTCGCGCCGGATCTTGAGCACCACGGTGGTGTGGGCGCATTCCGGCCGCCAGTCCCAGTTCTGGCCATGGATCAGCCGGCCATGGGCGGTGTGGCTGCCCAGGATCACGGCGCCGGTGCAACCGTCCGGCTCCTCGTCCGGGATGCCGGCGCGCTGGCGGCCGATCTGCAGGATTTCGGTGCGGGCATTGATCAGCAGGATGTGTTCAAGATCGCAGCCCGCCCCTTCGGCGATGCCGCGCATCTCTTCCACATAGGCCGGGTCGTAGCCTTCCACCAGCGGCAGGAATTCCCGCGCGATGGCGGCAATCGCCGACCAGTCGTGGTTCATGGCCCGAAGCTGGGCGGTATAGAGCGCGACACTGCCCAGCACCTGGGATTTCAGCGCCGCACCATAGGTCCGGCCCCGCTCGACAGGCGTGCCGCGCAGCTCGACCATGGGGAAATCGACGACATCGGCGGCGGATGCCGGGGCCACGGGTGGGATCATCGGGGGAGGTTCCTCGGGATAGGGCTGACCCATGTTGCACTGAAGGTGCGAAGAAGACAATTTTTCCGGGCCGGTCGGCCGCGGGTACGGGCGGATGCAACCCGTGCTTGATCGGCGGTCAAAGCCGTGGTTAACAAGGGATGCAGATGCGCAGGCCGCAGCCGGGGCCGGTCGCGCACCCCACAGATCAGGCTGTCTTTTCGATGGTGACGATGCCCGAGGCCGAGGACGACGCCGCACCGCAGGCCGGGCTGTCCGCCCTGCAGATCGAGGTCGCGCGCCGGATTCTGGAGCGCATCCGCGACGGCCGCTGGGCGCCGGGCGAACGCTTTCCGGAACTGGCGCTGGCCAAGGCGCTGGACGTGTCGCGCACGCCGGTGCGCCGGGCGCTGGAGCTGCTGGAACGCGAAGGGCTGATCGCCCAGTCGCCCGGCCGCAGCTTCCGGCTGGTCGAAGACCCCGCCGCCATCACCGCCGCCGCCGCCCGCGTCGAGGCCCGCCTGCCCGCCTCGGATACCGAGCGGGTCTATCAGATGATCATCGCCGACAAGGCCCAGGGCCGCATCGCCCAGGACGTTTCCGAAGCCGAGCTGCTGCCCCGCTATGGCGTCTCTCACGGCACGCTGCGCCGGGTGCTGATCCGGCTGTCGACCGAAGGGCTGGTGACCCGCCAGCCCGGCCATGGCTGGCGCTTCGTCGACAGCCTGGACGACGACGACGCGGTGACCGAAAGCTATGCCTTCCGCATCGCCATCGAATGCCAGGCCCTGGCCCAGCCCCGCTACCGGGTCGATACCGCCCGCTTCGCCGAACTGCGCGCCGCCCATCTGAAGGTGCTGGCCGCCGATCGCGAGACGCTGGACGAGCGCGAATGGTTCCGGGTCAACGCCGCCTTCCACGAGACGATCGTGGCCGGCGCCGGCAACCGCTTCTTCGACCAGGCCATCGCCCAGCAGAACAATCTCCGCCGCATTCAGGAACGCGACGAGTTCCGCCGGCTGACGCCCGACCGGGTGGTGCAATCGTGCTGCGAACATCTGGCGATCCTCCAGGCGATCGAGGCCGGCAACCGCCGGCTGGCGGCGGCCCTGCTTCGCCATCATCTGTCCCAGGCGGCCGAATTCCCCGAAGACGAGGGGGGGAGTCTTTTTTAGGCCCTCGCCGGGCGGCCACTCCGTGGCCTTGGCCGCCGCCTCAATGGCGGCTGGGGAGAGTTGTTTAGTCCCTCGCCGGGCGGGCACTCCGTGCCCTTGGCCGCCGCCTCAATGGCGGGAGTCTGTTTGACCCTCGCCGGGCGGCCACTGCCGTGGCCTTGGCCGCCGCCTCAATGGCGGGAGTCTGTTTGACCCTCGCCGGGCGGCCACTGCCGTGGCCTTGGCCGCCGCCTCAATGGCGGCTGGGAGGGGCGTTCGGCCCCTCGTCCGGCGGGGCGGCTCACTGGCGGTAGTGCGCGGCCATTTCCGCGGCGAGGGCACGGTCTTCGTCGCGGGGGCTTTCTGCCAGCGCGCGGATCACCGCGGCGCGGTCGGCCTCGGGGCGTTCCTGGCTGAACTTGGCCAGCGCCTCCACCGTCTGGATGACGATCTCGAAGGCCTGGATGCGCGGCAGCATGGCCTGGATATCGGCCTCGTTCAGCTGGTCCAGCGGCCAGGGGCCGGGTTGCTGCGCCTCGAAATGCGCAACCGTGCGGGCCAGCGCCGCGCGGTTGGCTTCAAGACCGGTCAGCAGGCGGATATGGCCGGTGACGTGCAGCGCCGAATAGTTCCAGGTCGGCGCATCGACCCCGGTGACATACCAGGCGGGGGAGACATAGCCGTCGGGGCCGGTGAAGACCGCCAGCACCGGCACGCCGTCGCAAAGCCGCGCCGCCTGCGGGTTGACGCAGGCGATATGGCCGAGCAGCCGGTCGCCGGGCGCCAGGCCGTCATCCAGCCTGAGCAGCGGCAGATGGCTGGCGAGCGGCGCGCCGCCCTGGAGCGGTACATCCACCAGCATGGCGAAGCCGTGGGCGTCGACGAAGGCCGCGCGGCGCGCGGCCTCCTCGATGCGATAGCGTGCAGGTGCATACATGGGGACGGGCGTCCTCAGCCGCGCGACGCGTGGACCGGGGGCAGATGCCGCGCCCAGGGCGCCGCCTCTTCGATCCGGGCCGCCAGACGGAACAGCGTCGCCTCGTCGCCCGGGCGGGCGATGAACTGCACGCCGACCGGCAGGCCGCCATCGCTGAAACCACCCGGCACCGACATCGCCGGCTGGCCGGTGACATTGGCGATATGGGTGAAGCCCAGATGGCCCATCACCCGGTTCAGATAGGTGTCGAGGTCCAGCCCGTCGCTGTCCAGATAGCCATGGGCCATCGGCGCCTGCGGCAGGGTCGGGGTCATCAGCAGGTCGTAATCGCCGAAGAAACGGCAGAAACGCCGGGCCTCTGCCCCCATCCGGCCGCGGGCATCCAGCAGCGCCGGCGCCGGCGTCGCCCGGCCGCGGGCGGCCGCGGCCAGAAGCCCGCCTTCGACCGTGCTGCGGTCGACCGGCCGGCCCATGACCTTCGAGAGGTCGTCGATCTGCGCCGCATCATAGGCGCAGAGCATCAGCTTCAGCGCCTCGGCCACCGCCTCGCCGTCATAGACCGGCACGGCCTCGACCACCTCGTGGCCCATCTCTTCCAGCAGCTTGGCCATGCGCAGCGTGACGGCACGGACATCCTCGGTCACCTCCACCCGGACCGGCGGGGTCAGGCTGAGGGCGATCTTCAGCCGGCCGGGGGCGGCGGCCAGTTCCTCGATCCAGGGCCGCGCCTTGGGCGGCGCGAAATAGGGCGCGCCGACATCGGGGCCGTCGGTCAGATCCAGCATCAGCGCACTGTCGCGCACGCTGCGGGTGATGACATGTTCCGAGACCAGCCCGCCCCACAGATCCCACGACACCGGCCCGGCCGGGGTGCGGGCGCGCGAGGGCTTCAGCCCGAAGGTGCCGGTCGACGAGGCCGGGCAGCGGATCGAGCCCGCGCCGTCATTGGCATAGGCGACCGGCACCATGCCCGCCGCCACCGCCGCCGACGAACCGCCGCTGGAGCCGCCGACGCTGAAGCCATGCTTCCAGGGATTGTGCGTCGGCCCGTTCGCAACCGGTTCGGTTGTGGCGTTGGAGCCGTATTCCGGCAGATTGGTCTTGCCGACCACGATCACGCCGGCCTTGCGGTAGCGCGCCATGATCTCGGTGTCGTAATCGCGGGTGAACCCGGCGGCCAGACGGCTGGCATTGGCGCTGGGCACGCCGGCATAGGACTGGCAGTCGTCCTTCAGCAGCACCGGCACGCCATAGAGCGGGGTGGCCGCGGGATCGAGCCGGTCGAGCGCCGCCAGCTGCTCTTCGGCCTGGGCCTCCATGCGCATGATCACGGCATTCAGGGCAGGATCGACCCGGTCGATCGCGGCAAAGGCGGCCGCGACGGCCTCGCGCGGGCTCACTTCCTTCGCACGGATACGCGCGGCCAGCGCGACGGCATCATCCGTCGCATAGGTCTCGACGAAGCTCATCAATCTGCCCTCTGTTGGAGCGGGGTGCATGTGGCTGATGAGGAGGACCGTAACAAACTGCGTTCTGAACGTAAATAAGACAGTTTAAAAAATGCGAAGCCGCATCGGCGCCTCTCCGTCGGGGGTGATCTCGACCGCCGCGGTCATGCCGGCGACCAGCTCGACCCCGGGCGGCACCGCATCGATCCGGATGCGGACGGGGATGCGCCGGGCCAGGCGCACCCAGGCGAATGTCTCGGGCACATCGGGCAGGCCCTGCGCGCCGGGCGTGTCGTTGTCGTTCTCGATACCGCGGCCGATGCTGTCGACATGGCCCGACAACGGCCGGTCGAACCCCATCAGCCGGATCTGCGCCGGGCGCCCCGGTCGGACATGGCGGATTTTGGTCTCTTCGAAATAGCCGGTGATCCGGAAACTGCCGGCATCGACGATCGAGATGCGGCTTTCGCCCGCGATCGCATAGTCGCCGGGCCGGAGGCGCAGGGTGCTGACATAGCCGTCGACCGGAGAACGCACGGTCGTGCGCGCCAGATCGAGCCGGGCGAGATCCAGCCGCACCTGCGCCGCCCGCCAGTCGGCATCGGCCACCGCCGCCGCGGCCTCCACCTGCTGAAGATCTTCGCGCGAGATCGCCTCGCGGAGCCGCCTGCGCCGCTCTGCCGCCGCCCGGCGGACGATCATCTCCTGACGCCTGGCCTCGACGTCGGCCTCGGCCGACCGGACGGCAAGGCGATAGCGCTCGGGGTCGATGACATACAGCACGTCGCCCCGCTGAACATGGCCGTTGTCGCCGACCTCGACCGTGGCGACGGTGCCCGACACCTCGGGCGCCAGCCGGACGACATCGGCGCTGACCCGGCCGTCGCGGGTCCAGGGCACCTGTTGATACCGATCCCAGTACTGCAGGGCGATCACGGCGGCGGGCACGACGATGCAGAGGGTGAGGACATAGCGGCCGAGGCGGGAGAGGATCCTGGTCATTGGAAAAGCCCGGTGGATGGCAGGTGCTGGAGCAGCAGCCCGTAAATGATGGCGAAGACGGCAAGCTCGACGAGCGGCCGACCGGCGAAGAGGCGGCTGAGCCCCGTGACGACCAGAACCCGGATCACCAGCAGGGTGGCGATGAGCGCCAGGACCGCCAGCACCAGCAGGCCGGGAATGAAAACGCCGCCGAGGGCGAGATCGGTGATCATGGGCGTGGCTCCCCGCCGGTCGTGCCGCTACTGCCCAGCCCCAGCGCGAAGCGCAGATCGATGATCAGGTCGAGCAGGCGGGCACGGTTGTGAAGCGAACTGCCGGCGATCAGCCCGGCCAGCGCCCGGATGCGCGGCTCCAGCCCGGCGATCTGGCCGGCGATCTGGTTGGAATCGGGCTGCCGGGCCGCGAAGCCGGCCGCGATCGCCGCCAGCAGCCCGCGGGCATCGCGGCCGATATGGCCCTCCACCCGGCCGATCTCGTGGCGGAGCTGCCCGGCGGCATGGCCGATGCGCAGATGATGCATGGTATCGTCGAGCAGATGGCCCTGCAGGCGGCCCGAGAGCCGCAGCCTGGGCAGCAGCAGCGCCGTGCGGTCGACCATGAGGTTCGTCCACCAGGCCTCGTCGGGGGCGGTGCCGAGAATGCGCCGCCGGACATCCCTGCGGCTCAGCCGCAGCAGGCGTCCGATCGCCGCATGGGGCGGGACGGTCTGAAAAATCGTCATGCTCACCATCGCAAAGCCGACGGCCGCGAACAGCGCGACCACGTTGTTGAGGGCGGCGGCGAAATCGCCGTGATAGATGCTGTCCAGCCCGCCCAGGATCGGCACGGTCAGCGTGATGCCGAGCGCCATGAAGGTCGTGGGCGGGCGCGCCTGCAGGGATCCGGCGAACAGGAAGACGGGGGCCAGGACCACGACGAGGCCGGCGAAATCCGGCACCCGCGGCAGGATGGCGAAGCCATAGACCAGGCTGATCGCCACCCCGTAGACCGAGCCCGACATGTAGGTCCGCAGATGCGGCGCCGGCGCATCGACGGTGCCGAACAGGGCACAGCACACACCCAGGATCGAGACCGCCATCCCGCCATCCGGCCAGCCCGACCAGATCCAGAACAGGCAACCCATGGTGATGCCGATGGCGGCACCGGCCCCTGCCCTGACCGCCATCCACGGGTCGCGGTGATAGACATAGCCCCTGGCCGGCCGGGGGGCCGATCGGACGGGGCCGGCCCTCAGGGCCTGTTGCCAGAGCCGGTCGGCGTCCCGAAGCAGGCCGGCCATCAGGGCGAGACGGCCGGCGAGATTGGCCGCCAGCCGGTCGCGCGGCGTCGCCGCCCCGGCGGCAAGCCGGGCCCCGAGGGCTTCCGCCCGGTCGATCAGGCCGCCCGCCGCAGCTGCCCGCGCGGCGGCATCGTCCATGGCGATCCAGCGGCGGAGATCCGCCACCAGCCGCGCGATTTCGTCTGCCGGATCGCCTGTCTCAAGGTCCAGGGCGGCGATCTTTTCTTCCACCTCCATCGTCAGCGGCAGCAGGTGGGACAGCCGGTCATGGATCATCCGGCGCAGCCCGAGATGCGGCACCAGCGGCGCCGGATCATAGGGCAGCTGCGTGCCCAGCCCCTGGAGGCCGAGAAGATCGGCGGCAAGCTGGCGGCGATCGTCGCGCGTCTGCCGCGCCGCCGCCCCGCCCAGGGCATCAGCCGCCAGGCGCCGGGCATCGCGGAGCGTGGCGGCCAGCCGGCCGATGAACTGGTCGGTCGCATGTTTGGGCAGAACGATGCGATGAACCAGAACCGCACAGAGGATGCCGACCGAGATTTCCTGAACCCGCACCAGGGCGGTGGTGAAGATCTGGCCCGGATCGAGCACGCCCGGAAAGCCGATCAGGCTGGCGGTGTAGCCGGCCAGAACGAAGGCATAGGCGCGGGGCGTGCGATCGAGCAGGGACAGGCCGAGGCACAGGCCGATCCAGCAGGCAAGCACGATGCTGCACAGGATCGGGTCGTTCACGAAGGCCGGAATGATGACCACCGTCGCCGCCGCACCGACCAGGGTGCCGGCAAAGCGATAGACACCGCGGCCGAGCGAGGCGCCCGCCGAGCCTTGCGAGACGATATAGACGGTCAGAACCGCCCAATAAGGCCGCGGCAGCCCGATCCGCAGCGCGAGATAACAGGCCAGCATCGCGGCCATGAAGCTTTTTGCCGAGAACAGCAGCGCATCTGCATCCGCCCGCAGCAGGGGCGAAAGGAACAGGCGCCGGAGGTGACGGCCGGCTGCGGCAAAGGGGCGCTCGGGGCGATGATCGGTGCTCATGCTGCGGAGTATCGCCGCGGCGCCAAACCGGTTAAATTCGATATCCGGTCATAAAATCACTGAAAACTGCCAAAGCGATGCGCCCCTCCCCAAGATCTGCCGTTTCCGCCGTCTCGGTCTTCGATCCGGATCTCACCGACCGGCCGGCGGTCGCCAGCCAGCTGGATTTCGCAGACCATGCCGAAGAGGTGCCGGTCCACCGGCATCGCAAGGGGCAGCTGATCCTGGCGCGGCGCGGGGCGGTGACCTGCACGGCGGATAACGACATCTGGATCGTGCCGCCCAATTGCGGGGTCTGGATTCCGGGCGGCATGCCGCACAGCGCCCGGGCGACGACGAATGCCCGGCTGAGTTATCTGTTCGTGGAACCGGGGGCCGCCCTGCTGCCCGACAGCTGCTGCACCCTGTCGCTCTCGCCGCTGGTGCGGGAAATGGTCGACCGTCTGGCGCAGGAGCCGGCGGATTATCCGGCCGACAGCCATGCCGCCCGGCTGGCGCGCGTCACGCTCGACGAGTTGGCGGGCATGCCGCGGGAACGCTTCAACCTGCCGATCTCGGGCCACCCCAAGATCCGCGCCATCGCCGACGCCCTGACCCGCGACCCCGCCGATCGCAGCACGCTCGGTGACTGGGCAAAGCGGGTGGCGATGAGCGAACGCTCCCTCGCTCGCCTGATGATCCGGGAAACCGGCCTGACCTTCGGCCGCTGGCGCCAGCAGCTGCACCTGATCGTCGCCCTGCGCACGCTGGCCGCCGGCACCGCGGTTCAGAACGTCGCGGCGGAACTGGGCTATGAGTCGGTCAATGCCTTCATCGCCATGTTCAAAAAGGCCCTGGGCAGCACGCCGGCGCAGTATTTCGCCCAGCGGCGGCGGGGGTGAGGGCGGATCGCGATCCGGCGCCGGGCCGCCGCAGCGGTCTCAGGGCCGGTGGCCGGCCTGATCGGCCGCAGCCGGATGAAGTTCGAACGCGACGCAGATCCGCCGCTGATCGCAGCCGAGCGGCACGGTTTCATGGGTGAAATGGCTGGGCATCAGCACCACGAGGCCGGGCTCGGGGCGGATCCAGCGCTCGTCCCAGCCGATCCGGTCGGTCCCACCCTCCGGCCCGTCCCCGTCACCGGTGGCCGCAAAGCCGCGGCCGGCCGCCGGGCCGACGCGCAGCCAGCCGGGCCGGCCCGTTACACCCGCCACAACCGCTACATCCGCCACAACCGGCGGCACCTCGGCATAATAGACGCCGTTCACCCAGCTGGTGGCGTGCAGATGGGGCAGATGATGGGTCTTCGCCCCCGACACCACGCTCCAGGCCTTGAGGACAAATCCGGCCGGCCGGGTGCGCAGGAAGGGATTGGCCGGATCCGCCGGCAGGCGATCGACATAGTCGCAGGCCACCCGCCACAGCCGGTCGAGCAGGCGGCGCAGCACCGGGCTGTCCGACTGTTCCAGATGGTTGCGGCGCGATCCCATACGGATCGAGCGGTCGCCGGGCCGGTCATAATGCTCCAGCCCGCTCGCCAGTTCGGCCACCAGCGGCGCCAGATCAGGATCGTCGGGCCCGTGCAGGCGGGTGATCGACAGAAACCGCTCGGGGCTGGTCAGCTCTCGGGCGGCCGGGATATTGCCGGCCCAGATCGCCGTGGCGGCCAGCAGATCGAAGCTGCGCGGATTGGCAAAGCCCGCATCGACCAGCGCCCGGACCAGGGGATAGAGCCGCTCGCGCGGGCGGGCCCAGGTCAGCAGATCGGTGAAGGCCCCGAAGGTTTCGAGATTGGGGTCGATCGCCTGGATGCGGCCGCAGAGCGCCGCGGCCGCATCGGCCCGGCCCTGCAGAAGCAGAAAAGCCGCCTGGCGGGCCATGGAGGCCAGATCCGGGTCGGCAGCCTGAAGAGCGGGAGCCTCTCTCACGGCACCTCCTTCCGCACCAGCCCGTGGGTCAGCATGTCTGCGAGCAGCGCCGCGACATCGCGCCGGATGATGTCGAGCGGCGCGTCATAACGGGCATGCAGCGCACCGCACAGATCCTCGAACCGCGTCGGGGTCTCCAGCTGTCCCCAGATGACGGCGCCGATGCTGTCCAGGTTGAAATAGGCGCTGCTCGCCAGATCCATCATCACCACCTCGCCATCGATCTCGGTGGTGAGCGGCTCGGGAGAACGGGTAAAGACGGTCTCAGGGGGGAAGATCATGACGCGGACTGCCTTGCTGCCTGATCGAGGTTGAGCATTCCGGAACCGCCGTCGGCGAACGCCGCCAGCCGCTGCCAGGGCGCGCGCAGGAAACGGTCGCAGAGGTCGTGCATCTCGGGGGTGGCGGCCGCCTGCTTCTGCGCCCGGTCGTCGCTGAAGGGCCGGCGGCCCCGGCGGCTCCAGGCCTGAATCCGGGTCGCATCGGCCATCGCCGCCGCCTCGGCCGGTGTCGGCGTGATGCCCAGGCGCGGCAGCAGGCGGGTGATCACCGCATCCGGCAGCTCGGCATAGTCCAGGATCAGCCAGCCCGCCGGGTCCGCCTCCACCATCGCCGCCATGGCGGTGAAGGCGCGGCCCAGGCAGCGGGCGATGAATTCGGCATCGCTCAACTCCCGCTGCCGGGCCAGCGCCACCCCCGAGAGCAGCGGCGACCAAACCGCATCGCGCAGCTTCAGCCAGCCCGGCGGCCCTGTCAGGTTCGACACCAGGATTTCCAGCGGATCGCGGATGATCAGCACCCGATGCATATCGGGGTGGAGCTGCGCGAACAGATCCTGATCCCGCCAGCTGCGCAGCGACTGCTTCACAACCAGATGCCGTGCCCCGGGCCTGACCCGCTGGCCCAGCGACCGCAGCGCCGCATCCAGCGCCGCCAGCCGGTCGGCGATGGGCACCAGCCCCCAGAAGGCGCCGCAGATATCGACCACGGCCCCCGGCTCGTCCATCACCTGCAGGGCATCGATGCAGGACAGCATGCGGGCGGTGAGCGTCGAGCCGCAGCGCGTCAGATGCCAGATCGCAAGCAGCGGCGGCAACACCGGCGCCGTCGGCGCATGGTCGCGGATCAGCGCAGAGCGCAGCCCCGCCGCGGCCGGATGATCGGCGGCCGGGCTGCCATGCAGGCCGAACAACACCTCCTCGACCGGGGCATCGGCCGCCATCGGCCGCAGCAGGAAGCTGCCGCCGCCGGCCGAGGGCACGGCGCGGACGGGCATGCAGATCGGGCCGGTTTCAGCGAGACCTTCAGCCATTGCGGCCTTCCTGCATCAGAATGAACTGTCCCACCCGCAGCGCCTCGCCCAGCCCCTTGCGCAGACGGTGAGAGGTGGGGAAGCGCCCGGCCTCTTCAGGGGTGGCCGGCCAGGCGTCCAGAATGGCCCGCATATGCTGCGTATCCAGAAGGGAGCAGGCCAGGGGCGATTGTTCGATCCGGTCGATCTCTGCCGCCATCCAGTCGCGCCGCCGCCCCATCCAGCCGAACCAGTCGGCATGCTGCAGGCCGATCCGACGTTCATCCAGAATGGGTTGCGGCACGCGATCGGCCAGGCTCCGGCGGGCCAGCAGGCGCGGCACCCCGTTGCGGCGGAACTGGTCGCGCGGCAGCGACAGGCAGAACTCAACCAGGCCCAGATCGCAGTACGGATCGCGCCAGGACCAGGCCATGCCCTGAAAGAAATGGGCGTATTGGGCGTTTTTCTGGCGGAAATGTTCCAGCAGCAGGATGTGGTTGTCGAGATCGGGCGAGCCCGTGCGCATGGATGGCTGGTCGTGTTCCGTCAGCTGCAACCGTTCCGCGACCTCGGGCCGGATGCTGCTCCATTCCTGCCACCAATAGTCCCGGCCGCCGCGCAACCGCCGCGTCAGGCGGCGAAGGCCGGGGCCGGCCAGGGGCGCCACCGCCTGGCCCCAAAGCGCCCGGGGGCCCCAGAACAGCCGTGGCCGGCCCCCCAATCCCGGGCGATAGGGAACGAGGTTGCGCCAGGCCGCCAGCGCCCGTCCGCGCCGCAACTGATCGGCGGCCACCCGGCCGCCGGTATAGCTGAGCGTGACATTGCCCGCATCGCCGCTCAGGACCACGCCGATGCCCTGTTCGCGCACAATGCGCGCCATGGGCATCAGCATCCAGGACAGTTGATCAGGCCTCTTCACCGGCCAGTCGCGGCTCTGCAGCGGCCCGCCGGCATATTCCATCGACAGGTCGGGTTGCCAGGCATCGACCAGATGTGGCCTCAACCCGGGATAGCGGGCCAGGAAAGGCTGCAACCGCTCCCACTCGTCGGCAAAATGCCCGGCATCCGGGGGCAGCTGGGGAACATCGGGATCGGCGCGGATGGTGAGGGTATGGACGGGCGCGTCATGGCGGCGGGACGCGGTCGCGGCGATGCCGGGCGAATCCAGCCCCGCCGACAGCAGGCACAGAACAGGCGTGCCACCGGGGCAGCGCGCGGCGACCGCGCGGTCCAGATGTTCGCGCGCGGCCTCCACATATTCCGCATCCCGGCGCAGGCGCAATCTGCGCCGCGGCACCGGCGACCAGAAGGGCGCCGTCCGCATGGATCCGTCCTGCCATTCCAGATACCAGCCCGGTTGCAGGCGCCGGATATGACGCCAGGGGGTCCGGTCGCCGATCCGGCTTTCCATTTTGACCAGCGGGTAGACGAGCACATCGGGATCCGGTTCCGGATCGACCTCCGGCACGGCCAGCAGCCAGCTGGGCCGGCTGGCCGCAACGATGCCGTCGGGCATGGCGGCATGGCACAGACTGTCCCGCCCCATCGGGCAGGCGGCGAGCAGCAGCGCGTGATTGGCGGGCGACCAGCGCACCAGGGTGTAGTCGCCATCCAGCCGGGCAAGCCCTTCGACGCCCCACCGGTCGAGAAGGGCGTCGACCAGCCGCACCGGCGTCAGCGGCATCGTCCGGTCCAGCGCCAGCTCTCGGGCCAGATCGGCGAGATTGTAGATCTCTCCGTTGACCAGCGTCACGGCGCCGGACGGGCCCGGCGCGATCGGCCGGGGTGCAGGGCGCCGCAGCCGGCCCGCCGGGTTATCGCGGCCCAAGCCGACGACGATACCGCCGTCGCTCTGATGCACCCGGTCGACGCGGAATTCCGACGGGCAGCGGCGGGCCAGATCACGCACCGCCCCGCCGGTACCGGCCAGAAACCCGGCGCCGCCCTGCAACATCCTGGCGGCAGGTCAGGAATGGGTGTTGATAATGCCGTCGGACGAATTATTGCCGCCCCCCTGGGTCAGGGGCGCGGCGTTGTAGACGCCCAGAACCGGCGCAGCCCAGGGCAGCAGGTTCACATTCCGCGCCGGAGCCGGAGAGGCGCTCGTTTCAGGTTCGTTCATATCCGCACCAGCACATAACGGGTTCAGGTGGCCCAGGGCGATTCAAGTGGCCCAGGGCGGTTCAATTTGCACAGGGCGGCTCCGGCACCCGGTCAACCTTGCGATCGAAGCACTTTGCAGGAAAACGTGGGGACTTTCAAACGTATTTTCTGACCGAATTCTTGGAGCCAAGGCTTCGGGCGTCGCCTGGCAAAGTCGTTCCAACGTTGTTTACTTTCGCGTAAAGATGATACGTGTCCCCGGCACGGAACCGGCGCCAACGGTCCGAGGGCGGTCACCCCGCCCGCGGCAGCGGCAGGGTGCCGGGTGCCTTGATTTCGCGCAGGACCAGGCTGGAATGCATTTCGCGGATGCCGGGCAGGCGGCGGACCACGGTCATGGCGAAGCTGCCGAAGGCATCCAGATCGGCGGCGACGACCTGGAGCAGGAAATCGGCCTCGCCCGTGATCGCCCAGCAGGCCGTCACCTCGTCCAGGCGCATCACTTCGGCCTCGAACAGCCGGGCCTCGGCTTCGGAATGCACGCCGATGCGGGCGCGGACGAAGGCCTGCACGCCCAGGCCCAGCCTCCGGCGATCGAGCTGCACGCCATAGCCGCGGATCACGCCCAGTTCTTCCAGCCGCCGCACCCGGCGCCAGCAGGGCGAGGGGGAGAGGCCGACCGCCTGGGCCAGATCCTGATTGCTCATCCGGCCATCGCCCTGAAGGGTGCGCATGATCCGGATGTCGGCGGCATCGAAGCTGATCTCGGGCATGATCCGTCCACAGGATAAGGAGATGGCGGCAGGATCTTGCGGGATTGATGACTTCAGGGGCAAGCCTGGCACACAGCTTTCCGGCAAAACGCGTTACACTGTGCGCATCCGGTGATTGTTGCCGGGGATCATTGCCTGAAAGTTGTCTGCCATGCTCCGTGGCTTCACGCCCCCGTATACCCCCGACGGCCGTTCCTCTCTGGTGCCGGCGCCGCCCTGGCATTATGCCGGCACGGTGCTGTCCATGGCCTGCCCGACCGATCCGGCGGCCGCCGCGCGCTTCCTGCCCCAGGGGTTCGGCCGCGCGACCGGGCGGATCATCGCCCATGTCTGCGAATGGCAGGCGACCACCGACGGCTGGGAACTGCTCGACCCGGTCAATGCCCAGTACCGGGAATTCATCCTGCTGGTCGAGGCGGAGCGCGATGGTGCCGCGGTCAATTTCTGCCCGATGATCTGGGTCGATCAGGACATCTCGCTGATCCGCGGCTGGCTGCAGGGCTGGCCCAAGAAACTGGGCCAGGTGTGGATGACCCGGTCTTACGGGCTGGACCATCCGGCCGCCGCCCCGCTCCGCGCCGGCACCCGGATGGGGGCGAGCCTGGCGGTCAAGGACCGGCGGCTGGCCGAAGCGGCGATAACGCTGGATGGCGGCGAGGGCCAAGCCCTGGGCTTCCTGGCCGGGCCGACCTATGGGCTGGTGGGGGCGCCGTCGATCATCGGCGAACCGACGGCCGGCGCGCTCCGCCTGGTGTTGCCGGGCATCACCGGCCGCGTCGCCGGGCCGATGGCGTCGGGCACGGCGGAGCTGCGCTTCTTCGACGCGCCGCGCGACGAACTGGCCGCCCTCCGCCCCACCGGGCCGGCGGTGGCGGCGATCGGCAATGTCGCGATCACCGTGACCGGGGCGACCGGGGTGGGCGTGGTGGCGGGGTAATCCCGCCACCGGATCATCCTTCAGGCCGCCGCGCCGGAGGCCTTCAGCGCCGCGATCTCGTCGGCCGAAAAGCCCCAATCGGCCAGGCCCTGATCGGTATGGGCGCCGGGAGCCGGCGGCGGGGTCGGCCGGCCTGGTGCCGTGCGGCTGAAGCGCGGCGCCGGGCCCGGCTGAACCACGCCATCCACCTCGATGAAGGTGCCGCGTTCGCGATTATGCGGGTGCTCGGGTGCTTCAAACATCGACAGCACCGGGGCGAAGCAGACATCGCTGCCTTCCATCAGGCTGCACCACTCGTCGCGGGTCTTCGTCTTGAACACCTCGACCAGCCGGGCCTTCATCCGCGGCCATTCCGCCTTGTCGTTCTGGGCAGCGAATTCGGCCGGGTCGAGCCCGGCCAGGCGGATCAGCTCGGCATAAAACTGCGGCTCGATCGAGCCGATCGAGACATGCCTGCCGTCGGCGGTTTCATAGGTGTCGTAGAAATGGGCGCCGCCATCGACCAGATTGGCGGAGCGGCGATCATCCCAGCTGCCGGCGGCGGCCATGCCGTACATCATGGTCATCAGGCTGGCGGCGCCGTCGATCATGGTGGCGTCGACCACCTGGCCCTTGCCGCTGCGCCCGGCTTCAATGAGCGCCGCCATCAGCCCGAAGGCCAGATAGAGCGCACCGCCGCCGAAATCGCCGACCAGGTTGAGCGGCGGCACCGGCTTGTCGGGCCCGCCGATCGCATGCAGCGCACCCGACATGGCGATGTAGTTGATGTCGTGGCCGGCCACCTTCGCCAGCGGCCCGGTCTGGCCGAAACCGGTCATGCGGCCATAGACGAGCTTCGGGTTGCGCGCCAGGCAGATATCGGGGCCGAGGCCGAGCCGTTCCATCACGCCGGGGCGGAAGCCCTCGGTCAGGATGTCGGCGCTTTCCACCAGCTTCAGCACCGCGGCGACGCCTTCGGGCTTCTTAAGGTCCAGCACCACCGAGCGCTTGCCGCGGTTGGAGAGATCGAATTTCGGATCGAAGAGCCCGCTGCCGGTCGCCCGCTCGATCCGCAGCACATCCGCGCCCAGATCGGCCAGCAGCATGGCGCAGAACGGCCCCGGGCCGAGGCCCGCGATCTCGATGACCCTGATCCCCTGAAGCGGACCCATTCCCAGCCTCCCTGTCGGTTGCGGCGCGTCGCCCTGGATGTTTGCGGCGTATGATTGAGGCGATCGGCCCGGATCCGCAACCCCTTTTATCGACCCATGGGTTTCTTCCTGTCCCACGGGTCAGGCTCGGATCCCCCCGGGTCAGGCTCGGGCCGCCACCACCCGGTTGCGGCCGGCGCGCTTGGCCTCGTAGAGCATTTCGTCGGCAAGGCGCAGGGCGGTGCCGATATCGGTCGCGTCTTCGGGCAGCACGGCGACGCCGGCCGAGATCGTCACATGGCCCGCCGGATCGATCCGTTCCCGCGCCACCGCCTTGCGCAGACGCTCGGCCACGGCGACCGCCGCCGCGGATGACAGCCCCGGCAGCAGCAGCAGGAATTCCTCGCCGCCGGTGCGGCAGACGAGATCGGTGTCGCGCGCAGTCTGCCGCAGGATCAGCCCCAGCCGGCGCAGCACCGCATCGCCGACCTCGTGTCCCCAGCTGTCGTTGACCTGCTTGAAATGGTCGATATCGACCGCGATCGCCGCAAAGGGCCGGGCCTCGGCCCGCCACACCTCCAGAACCTCGTCCAGGCCGCGGCGGTTGATCAGCCCGGTGAGCGGATCGGTGCGGACGTCGCGATCCAGCCGGCCGATCCGGGCCTGGAGCAGGCCGATGCCGATCAGCATCGCCCGCTTGATCTGCCGCGCCTCCACATACCATGAGCGGACCCGCTGGATACGATCGGCGGTGCCGGGGGCGTCCATCTGGCGGGCGCCGTCGGCAAGCTGGCCCAGGGGCCGGGAAATCGCCCGGGCGAACCACCAGATCGCGACCAGGGTGACGAGCGCCGCCGGCGCGCTGTTGGCGGCCACCCGCCACATCAGCCCTTCGAGCGGCGCCAGCGTTACCGCAACCGGCCGCTGCGCGACCACCCCCCAGCCGGTGGCCGGCACCGGGGCATAGCCCGCCAGCATGTCGACGCCGCGGCTGTTGACCACTTCGCGGCTGCCGCTGGCACCGGCGATCGCGGCCTCGATCACCGGGTTGCCCGAGACGGCCTCGCCGATCCGCGCGGCTTCGGGGTGATAGAGCAGCGTGCGCCCCTGATCGACGACATAGAGATACGAGCCGTCGTCATAGTGATGCGTGCCCAGCAGCACGTTCAGGATGTTGCGCTCACGCAGATAGATCGTGCCGCCGATATAGCCCAGATAGCGGCCGTCGGCCGCGAAGACCGGCTGCGAGATCACCACCAGCATATTGCCGGTGATCGCCATATAGGGTTGGCTGACCAGGGGCCGGCGCTGTTCCAGCGCCTCGCGCGCCGCCAGCGAGCGCAGATAGCGCCCCTTGATCTGCAGGGCCTCGGGCGAGGTGGCGCGCACGATCGCCCCGGCATCGACGATGGCGACCGAGTTGAAGCTGTGGGTCTGCAGCCGCAGACGTTCGGCCTCGTCGAGCAGCAGGTTTTCATTGTCGAAATCGCGGGCAACGATGCCCGCGCTGTAGGCCAGCTGCTGCTGGGCCTCTTCGATGAAATTCTGCGCGGCTTCGGCCAGCTTGGCGGCATAGGCGTGGTTGGCCTTCAGCGTGGTGTCGATCAACACCTGGCGCTGGACCAGATAGCTGGAATAGAAGCCGTTGGCCAGCAGCACCCCTGCCGCCGCCACCGCCAGGGCGACGATCATCCGCTGCAGATCGACACGGAACAGCAGCCGGGCCAGGCTGCGCCCTCGGGGAAGCGGATGGATCTGGGGCATGGCGGCCGGACCTCGTTGTCGTCACGCATCGTCAGGCGTGCTCCAAGGGGGGGAGGAACAGCCGTGCGGCACTCTACCCCAGACATGTCGGCGACGGTTTCGCAAATTTCGCATGGCCCCGGTTGCGCCACGGGAAGCGGTTGAGTCTGAAAACGATTTCAGCGCGCCATGCGCGACGATCCCGCCGACCGACGGCCGCGGGCACCAAAGCGGCGCGGCGGTCGATTCAGTTATTGAATAGAGCTATTGATTTATGCACCATCATCCCGACGGCACCGTTCAAGAGCTGCCGCACGGGAGGAAACATGCCGGACCATACGCGCCTTCAGGGCCGCGCAGATTGTGTGCTGCCCGATCTTTTGGATCGCCGCGCCGCGGACACGCCCGATGCCGCCTTTGTCGTCTTCGCCGATGGCCAGGGTCGGCCGGAGCGCGAAGGCTGGAGCTATGCGGAGATGCGCGCCCGTGTCCGCGCCATGGCTGCCGCCCTCCAGTCTCTGGGGGTGAAGCCCCGCGACCGGGTGGTGGTCTGGCTGCCCAATGGCGGCCTGTACCTCACCGCCTGGTTCGCGATCAACTATGCCGGCGCGATCTATGTGCCGATCAACACCGCCTGTAAGGGTGGCATTCTGGAGCATGTGATCCGGGTGTCGGAGGCGCGGCTGGTGATCACCATCGCGGCGCTGGCCGACCGCCTGGTCGGCATCGACACCAGCGCCGTCGACCGGGTGGTCGTGGCCGATGCCGCCGATGCATCCGCTGCCGCGGCGCGGCTGCCCGCCGCCCGGGGGATCACCTGGCTGGGGGCCGACGCGCTGGAGAGCACGGCCTCCCCTGCCCCGCTCTCCGAACCGGTCGAGCCCTGGGACACCCAGTCGATCATCTACACCTCGGGCACCACCGGGCCATCCAAGGGCGTGCTGTCGAGCTATGCCCATCTGCATGCGATGGGCACGGCACTGGTCTCGGATCCGCGGCGGGTGCCGTTCCTGGGCGCCGGCGACCGGTTCATGGTCAATCTGCCGCTGTTCCATGTCGGCGGCACGGCCCCGGTCTATGCCATGCTGGCGCTGGGCGGCTCCATCGCGCTGGTCGAGGGCTTCGACACCAGGAGCTTCTGGCCAGCCGTCCGGCAGAGCGGCACCAGCTGCGTCATCCTGCTGGGGGTGATGGCGGCCTTCCTGCTGAAGGATCAGGGCGAGGGCGCGGCACGGGGCAGCCCCCTTGCCCATGTCATCGCCATTCCGCTGACCGAAGAGGCCATCGCCTTCCGCAGGCGCTTCGGCGTGACGCTGCATACGCTGTTCAATATGAGCGAGGTGTCCTGCCCGCTGATCGCGGAGGAAAACCCCGAGGTGGTGGCGAGCTGCGGCCGGCCGCGCGACGGGGTGGATGTGCGGCTGGTCGATGCCCATGACCGGGCGGTGGCACCGGGCGAGGTGGGCGAGCTGGTGATCCGCACCGACCTGCCCTGGCAGATGAGCCACGGCTATTCCGGCAATCCTGAGGCGACGGCCGCCGCCTGGCGCAATGGCTGGTTCCACACCGGTGATGCCTTCCGGGTGGATGATCAGGGCAACTGGTTCTTCGTCGACCGCTTCAAGGATTCGATCCGCCGCCGCGGCGAGAACGTCTCGTCCTTCGAGGTCGAGGCCGAAATCTGCGCCCATCCCGCCGTGCGCGAGGCGGCCGTGGTCGCCGTGCCGGCCGCCGACAGCGAGGACGAGATCCTGGTCGCGCTGTCGCTGGCCGAGGGTGCCAGCCTGGAGCCGGCGGCGCTGATCGATCATCTGCGCCCGCGGATGGCGCACTTCATGATCCCCCGTTATGTCCGTATGCTTGCGGACCTGCCCAAGACGCCCACGAACAAGGTCGAAAAGTACCTGATCCGCAAGGCGGGCGTCACGGCAGACACATGGGACCGCGAGGCCGCCGGCATCGTGGTGAAACGCGACAAGATCGGGCAGTTCTGACAGATGACCTCCCCCTCCTCCCCCTCTTCTCCCCTCTTCCGCCGCATCCTGATCGCCAATCGCGGCGAGATCGCGATCCGGATCGCGCGCGCCGCCGCCGAGCTGGGCATTCCGACCGTGGCCGTGGCCCCGAAGGATGATGCCCGGTCGCTGCACACGCGCCGCGCCGATCAGGCGGTGGAACTGCCGGGCGTCGGTGCCGCCGCCTATCTGGACGGCCAGGCCGTGATCCGCGCGGCGCTGGAAACCGGCGCCGATGCGATCCATCCGGGCTATGGCTTCCTGGCCGAGAATGCCGGCTTCGCCCGCGCCTGCGCCGAAGCGGGGCTGACCTTCATCGGCCCGAAGCCCGAAGCGCTGGACCTGTTCGGCGACAAGGGTGCCGCACGGCGGCTGGCGGCAGAGACCGGCGCGCCGCTGGCCCGCGGCACGGCCCATGCCACCACGGAAGACGAGGCCCGGCGCTTCCTGGAGAGCCTGGGCGACGGTGGCGCGATCATGATCAAGGCCGTGGCCGGCGGCGGCGGCCGCGGCATGCGGGTGGTGCGTGCGGCATCGGAGCTGGCCGAGGCCTGGACCCGGGCAGGCGCCGAGGCGCTGGGCGCCTTCGGCTCGGATGCGCTTTATGTGGAAGAGCTGATCCAGCCGGCGCGGCATCTGGAAATCCAGGTGCTGGGCGATCTGGGCGGGCGGGTGATCCATCTGCATGAACGCGAATGCAGCCTGCAGCGCCGGCATCAGAAGCTGGTGGAGATCGCGCCGCTGCCCGGCCTCGACCCGGCGTTGAAGGCGCGGATCGCCGAGACCGCGGTGGCGCTGGCCAGGGCCGGCGGCATCCACACGCTGTGCACCTTCGAATTCCTGATCGACGGCCGCGACCCGACCGGGCAGCGCTTCGTGTTCATGGAGGCCAATCCGCGGCTGCAGGTGGAACACACCGTCACCGAAGAGGTGACGGGCGTCGATCTGGTCCAGACCCAGATCGGGCTGGCGGCCGGGTTGAGCCTGGCCGAGCTGGGCCTGCGCGACGGCCGCCTGCCCGAGCCCGAGGGTGTGGCGGTGCAGCTGCGGATCAATATGGAGAAGATCGGCGCCGATGCCGTGGCCGTGCCCGCGGGCGGGGTGATTTCGGCCTTCGAGGTGCCGGGCGGGCGCGGTGTCCGGGTCGAGACCTTCGGCTATGCCGGCTATGCAACCTCGCCCCATTACGACTCGCTGCTGGCCAAGCTGATCGTGCATGTGCCGGGCAACCGGCTGGATCTGGCGCTGGACCGGGCCCGCCGGGCGCTGGCCGAATTCCGCATCGAGGGCGTGGCGACCAATATCGGTTTCCTGCAAAGCCTGATCGCCGACGAGGCGGTGCGCGCCGGGCGCTTCGACACCGGCTATATCGGCGCCCATGCCGCGCGGCTGGCCGAAACCGCCGACAGCCATCCGAAGCTCTGGGTGGAAAGCAGCGGCGGCGGGGCCCTGAAAGCAGCGAGCGGGCCGGTCGCCCCCGAGGGCACCGAGGCGGTGGCCGCCCCGATGACCGGCCGGGTGGTCGCGATCGAGGTGACGCCCGGCGATGTCGTCCGCCCCGGCACGGTGGTGGCGATCATCGAGGCGATGAAGATGGAACACACCATCACCGCGGGCCGGGCGGGCATCGTGCGCGCGCTGGCCGTGGCGGTGGACGAGACCGTCTATGGCGACCAGCCGGTGCTGTTCATCGAGCCGGGTGACTTCGAAGGCGCCGCGGAAGAGGAGACGGTCGAGGTCGATCTGGACCATATCCGCCCCGATCTGGCCGCGATCCTGGAGCTGCATGACGAGTTGACCGATGCCCGCCGGCCCGATGCGGTGGCGCGGCGGCGCAAGACCGGCCAGCGCACCGCGCGCGAGAATATCGAGGATCTGGCCGATCCCGGCAGCTTCATGGAATACGGCGCGCTGGCGCTCGCCGCCCAGCGCAGCCGCCATGATTACGAGACGCTGAAGAAGATGAGCCCCGCCGACGGGCTGGTGGCGGGGGTGGGCTCGGTGAATGCCGGGCTGTTCGGGGCGGAGCGGGCGCGCTGCATGCTGCTCTCTTACGACTACACCGTGCTGGCCGGCACCCAGGGTTTCATGAACCACAAGAAGATGGACCGCATGTTCCATCTGGCCAATGACTGGGCGATGCCGCTGGTGGTGTTTGCCGAGGGCGGCGGCGGCCGGCCGGGCGATACCGACCATGTCGGCGTGGCGGGGCTGGACGTGCCGACCTTCAAGCTGCTGGCGCAGATGAGCGGCAAGGCCCCGACGGTGGCCGTGGTCTCGGGCCGCTGCTTCGCCGGCAATGCCGCGATCGCGGGCGTCTGCGACGTGATCATCGCCACCCGCAACGCCAATCTCGGCATGGGCGGCCCGGCCATGATCGAAGGCGGCGGACTTGGCGTCTACAAGCCTGAAGAGGTCGGGCCGATGGATGTTCAGGTGCCGAACGGCGTGGTCGACATCCTGGTCGAGGACGAGGCCGAGGCGGTCGCCGCCGCGAAGAAATACCTGTCCTATTTCCAGGGGCCGGTGGCCGACTGGGCGGCGGCCGATCAGCGGCAACTGCGCAACGCCATCCCCGAAAACCGGCTGCGCGCCTATGACGTGCGCAAGGTGATCGAGCTGGTCGCGGACACGGGTTCGGTGCTCGAACTCCGGCCCGATTACGGCATCGGCATCATCACCGCCCTGATCCGGATCGAAGGCCGGCCGATGGGCCTGTTCGCCAACAATCCCCGCCATCTGGGCGGCGCGATCGACGGCGAGGCGGCCGAGAAGGCCGCGCGCTTCCTGGATCTCTGCGAGGCACATGGCCTGCCGGTGCTGTCGCTCTGCGACACGCCGGGCTTCATGGTCGGCCCCGATGCCGAGAAGACCGCGCTGGTCAGGCGGGTGTCGCGGATGTTCGTGGGCGGCGCCAATATGACCGTGCCGATGTTCACCATCGTGCTGCGCAAGGGCTATGGCCTGGGTGCCCAGGCGATGGCCGGCGGCAACATGCTCTCCCCCGCCTTCACCGTGTCGTGGCCGACCGGCGAGTTCGGCGGCATGGGGCTGGAAGGGGCCGTGCGCCTGGGCTATCGCCGCGATCTTGAAGCCATCGCCGACCCGGCGGAGCGCGATGCGCTCTACCGCAAGCTGGTCGATGCGCTCTATGCCAAGGGCAAGGCGTCGAACATGGCGGCCTTCCTTGAAATCGACGGCGTGATCGACCCTGCCGCCAGCCGCGACTGGGTGCGGCGCGGCCTCGACGGCTTCCCGGTGCCGCCGGCACCGGCGGCAGGCGGCAAGCGGCGGCCCTTCATCGCCACGCGCTGAGCCGAAAGACTCCCGGCCGGCGATGCCCGCAAAGACGGGCACACCGGCCCTCCCCCCCAACGACCATCCCCGGCGCAAAGACCGGGATCGGGAGGAAAAATCACATGCGCAGGATATCAAAACCCGCCGCGGGGCTCGCGGCGGCACTGGCGGTGCTGTGCCAGATGGCCGAGGTGCAGGCAGCGGATGCCGTCAAGATCGGCGTGCTGACCGACATGTCGTCGGTCTATTCGGATTTCGGCGGCAAGGGATCGGTGATCGCGGCCGAACTCGCGATCGAGGATGCCGGCGGCAAGGTGCTGGGCCAGCCGGTCGGTCTGGTGTCGGCCGATCATCAGAACAAGGCCGATATCGGCGTCACCGCGGCGCTGAAATGGTTCGACGACGAGGGCGTGCAGGCGCTGTTCGACGTGTCGAATTCCGGCATCTCGCTGGCGCTTCAGGACGTGATCATGAAGCGCGACAAAATCGCGGTGTTCTCGGGCGCCAACAACAAGAGCCTGACCGGCGACAAATGCACCACCAATGGCCTGATCTGGGGCTATGACGGCTATGCGCTGGCCAAGGGCAATGTCGAGGGCATCTTCAAGAGCAATCCCGGCAGTTCCTGGTTCTTCCTGACCGTCGACTATGCCTCGGGCCATGGGCTGGAAGGCGACACGATCAGCGTGATCGAGAAGATGGGCGGCACGGTGAAGGGTGCGGTGCGCTTTCCGCTCGGCACCAATGATTTCAGCTCTTTCCTGCTTCAGGCGCAGGGCTCGGGCGCAGACGTGATCGCGCTGGTGGCCGGTGGGTCGGATGTCCGCAACATGATCAAACAGGCGGATGAATTCGGCATCGCCCAGGCCGGCCAGCGGATCGCGCCCCTGTTCTTCACCGTCAACGACATCCAGGGTCTGGGCCTCGATGCCACCCGGGGCATGCCGGTGGTGGCCGATTTCTATTGGGACCAGACCGACGGCACCCGCGCCTTCGCCGAGCGCTTCAAGGCCCGCCACGGCAAGGTGCCGACCGATGTGCAGGCGACCGTCTACAGCTCGGTCCTGCATTATCTGAAGGCGGTGGAGGCCGCAGGCACCACCCGGACCCAGGCGGTGCTGGCGAAGATGAAGGCGATGCCGGTCAACGACTTCATGACCGACGGCGCCACCATCCGCGCCGACGGGCGGCTGATGCGCGACATGTATTACTTCGAGGTCAAGAGCCCGGCGGAGTCCAAATATCCGCTCGACTATCTGGCCCAGAAGACCACCATCCCCGGTGCCGAGGCCTACCGTCCGGCGGCGGAAAGCGACTGCCCGCTGCTGAAGCCGTGACCGGACCGGCGTCCCGGTCCGGCCCGGTGATTTCGGGCTGGGCCGGCGCGCCGGACGGGGCTATGGTCCAGGCGCTGAACGATGTTCGAAACATGGTAAGAGGGTGATGGCGAGCCAGGAGAACGACAACCGAACATCGGCGCCAAAACCTGCGCGCACCCGCAAGACGAGCACCGCCGCCCCGCGCCGCCGCCGCCAGGGCCGGCCGCCGCTGGGCGATGCCGGGCCCGATGCCACCCGCAACGCCCTGCTCGATGCCGCCACGAAACTGTTCGCGCGGCTTGGCTACGAGCCGGTGACCACCGGCGCGATCGCGGCCGAGGCGGGGGTGACGCAGTCGATCGTGCATTACCATTTCGGCTCGAAGCAGAAGATCTGGGAGGCGGCGATCGACCGGCTGATGGCCGAACGCATCGCCTTCTATGAGAACCTCGTCGAAAAACCCGGCGGCATGGACCCGCTGACCCGACTGAAACTGCTGACCAAGGGCCTGGTCTATGCCAACGCCCACAACCCCGATTTCGCCCGGGTGACGGTGCACGAGGGCTCGGTGCCGGGCGACCGCATGCACTGGCTGGTGGAAAGCTATATGAAAACCGCCTTCGACAAGTTCGAAGGCGCGATCCGCGACGCCATGGCGGCCGGCGCCATCCGCGAGATGCCGCTGCGCGACGTGACCCTGATCATCGTCTTCGGCGCCTCGCTGATCTTCACCTTCTCGGGCATGATCGAGCGCATGTACGGCACCCCGCTGACCGACCCCGAGGCCGCGACCTCTTATGCCGACAGCTTCATCGACATCGTGTTCAACGGGCTGAAACCGGATGGCGCACCGGGGGCGGCGCCGCTGCCGTTTCGGGTGCCGGGGCAGCCGGCGCAGGGATGACGGGCCGTTCAGAATCAGACGTCGTCTGCCACCACCACCCGCCGGCGCGGCCGCTTCGCGCCGTGTCGCGGCCCCCGGCAGAGCGCACAGGAACATGGCCGGCAATGCGTCGCCGCGTTGCGCCCGACCGCACGCGCGGAAAACCCCTGCGGATCCGTATCGGGAAACCACAGCGCCATAATCCGCCGCGCCTTCGCCTTGCGGCGTTCGACATCATGCCGGCGTCGGGCACGCATGGCGGTGCCTCCCTGGTGGCTGAGGTGGCGCTGGCCGGGCCTCTGAGGAGAGCCCCCGTCACCCGGCATTCATTTCGGATCCCGTACTGACCGGCATCCGTCAAACATTTATACGTCATTCCGGCGAAGGCCGGAATCCAGGTTCGTCCCCGCATGAAGAACGCCGAACGACCTGACGCCGACCCCGATCGAGGGCTCCACCTCAGTGGCTGACGGCGCGGTCCCCACAGATGATCCCTGTCCATTCCCGTAAAGACCCACCTGGATCCCGGCCTTCGCCGGGATGACGGGATTTTCTTTCAGAGACAATCGGTTGGGCCTGATTGTGCTTCAGGCAGATGAGCGGGCTGACGCAGCGGCCCCTTCACAGGGGGCGCTCTCGATCCACGCACCCGCAAGGGGTGCGACGATGATCCGCTGGGCTGCCAAGAACCTCACTCAGGTTTCAATCCACGCACCCGCGAGGGGTGCGACACGATATCCCAGGGGGTATATGTGCCGCTGAGGAGTTTCAATCCACGCACCCGCGAGGGGTGCGACCAACACCGCGTCCGCCCATGCCCAGCGGAGTCCGTTTCAATCCACGCACCCGCGAGGGGTGCGACGCGACATCCTCAGCCGTGCAAAGCTCGGGCGCAGTTTCAATCCACGCACCCGCGAGGGGTGCGACCCACCCCCTTTTAATACCCTGATTCGACACTGGAAAAAAGCCGATTTGCGCGAACCTCCAGGGGTACCATGCTGATGCATGTGTGCCGCGTCATGGAAAATTCTTATCTATTTGAAAAGTAAAGGAAAACTCTCTGCGCGAACCTCCCGGGGATTTTACGGGAGCTTGGGGTTCGCGTAAAGGGCCGGTTCGGGACGATTCAGTCTGGCATCTGATGACAAACTGATCGTCCTGTATGGCGGATTATCGATCCGGGAGGACAGGGCCATCCTACCGGCCGAGATGTCCTTCCGCTCCGGAGTTCGCCATGCCTCCCGCCTTGTTTGCCCTGACGATTGCAGCTTATGCGATCGGCACCACTGAATTCGTCATCGTCGGGTTGTTGCCGACGGTGGCGCAGGATCTGGGGATCGACCTGCCTGCGGCCGGGTTGATCGTCAGTGTCTATGCCCTGGGCGTCACCTTCGGGGCGCCGGTTTTGACCGCGCTTACCGGCCGTGCCGCGCGCAAGCCCTTGATGTTGGGGCTGATGGCGCTGTTCATCGCCGGCAATGGGCTGGCCGCGCTGGCGCCGGGTTACGA
Source organism: Tistrella mobilis (assembly GCF_039634785.1). Classification (NCBI taxonomy): domain Bacteria; kingdom Pseudomonadati; phylum Pseudomonadota; class Alphaproteobacteria; order Geminicoccales; family Geminicoccaceae; genus Tistrella; species Tistrella mobilis. The sequence goes on from NZ_JBBIAB010000017.1 coordinate 98,710, forward strand.
GGTGCTGCTGGTCGCCCGCGTGCTGTCGGCCTTCGCCCATGGGGTGTTCTTTTCGGTCGGCGCCACCATTGCCGCCGATCTGGTGCCGGAAAACCGGCGGGCCTCGGCGATTGCGATGATGTTTGCCGGGCTGACGGTGGCGATCGTCACCGGCGTGCCGCTCGGCACCTGGATCGGTCAGCATTTCGGCTGGCGCGCGACCTTCCAGGCCGTGGCGCTGATCGGTGCGGTTGCGCTCGCCGGCATCGCCGCCCTGCTGCCGCGCGATCTGCCCCGCGCCGCCCCTGCCCGGCTGGTCGATCAGGCGCGGGTGCTGGGCTCGGGCCGGCTGCTGCTGGTCTTCGCGATGACGGCGGCCGGCTATGGCGGCACCTTCGTCACCTTCACCTTCCTGGCGCCGATCCTGGAACAGGTGACCGGCCTCACCAATGGCGCGGTCAGCCTGGTGCTGGTGCTCTACGGCGTGGCGATCGCCATCGGCAACCTGGCCGGCGGCCGGCTGGCCGACCGCAACCCGGTCAGGGCGCTTGCCTGGCTCTTCGCCGCCCAGGCCGTGGTTCTGCTCGCCTTCAGCTTCACGGCCGTCTCTGCGGTGCCGGCCCTGGTCACCCTGGCGGCATTGGGTTTCCTGCAATTCGCCAACGTGCCGGGCCTGCAACTCTACGTGGTGAAGCTGGCCCGCATTTACCGATCAGACGGGGTAGACGTCGCCTCGGCCCTGAACATCGCCGCATTCAATCTGGGCATTGCCGCCGGTGCCTGGATCGGCGGCCGGGTGGTGGCCTCGTCGCTGGGGCTGGGCGCCACGCCCTGGGTCGGCGCGCTGATCACCCTGGCAGCCTTCGCCCTCACCCTCTGGAGCGGCGCGCTGGACCGGCGCGCCGGCTACCCCGCCAGCTCCGCCAGCAAGGCCGCCAGAACCCGGGCGCCGGCGTGAAGATGCGCGGGTTCCGCCCGCTCGGTCGGGTGGTGGCTGATGCCCTGGTGGCAGGGGATGAAGATCATCGCCGTGGGTGCGATGGCGTGCAGGTGCCTTGCATCGTGCCCGGCCGCCGAGGCAAGGTCCATGACCGGATGGCCCAGCACCGCGGCAATGTCGCGGATCCGGTCGCGCAGCGCTTCGGGAAACACCAGCGAGGGCGCGTCGACCAGCGGTTCAACCACCACCTCGCAGCCGCCGGCCAGTTCGGCGCAGAGATCGGGGATGGCCGCGCCGAAGCCCTGCATCAGCCCGGTGTCGAAATGGCGCAGGTCGATCGAGAACACAACCTTCGCCGGCACCACCGAGGGTGCGTTGGGCGAAACGGTGAAGCGGCCGAAGGTCAGCATCAGATCGTCGGCGGTGCTGCGCGCGATGGCATGAAGGCGCTGCACCATGGCACTGGCCGCGATCAGCGCATCGCGCCGCTCGGCCATCGGCTTTGTGCCGGCATGGGCCTCTTCGCCGGTCACCGTCACGCGATAGGTCTGCTTGCCCTGAATGCCGGTCACGGCGCCGACCACCCGGCCCTCGGCCTCCAGCACCGGGCCCTGTTCGATATGGGCCTCGACATAGGCCTCGACCGGCTGGCCCAGCTCGCGCACGGGCACATCGGGGAAGGCTAAGTTCACGGCGGCCAGCGCCGTGGCGACGCTGACCCCGTCGGCATCGCGCACCCCCAGAATCTCGTCCAGCGGCCGCACGCCCGCGAAGGCTTCCGATCCCATCATGCCCGGGGCGAAGCGCGATCCTTCCTCGTTCATCCAGGCCACCGCCTCGATGCTGCGCCGGGGCACATGTCCCGCATCGCGGATCGCTTCCAGCACCTCGAAGGCGGCCAGCACGCCGTAAATCCCGTCGAAACGGCCGCCGGTCGGCTGGCTGTCCATATGCGAACCCGACAGCACCGGCGGCAGATGCGGCTCGCGCCCCTGCAACCGAAAGAACAGGTTTCCAGCCGGATCGGTTGCAACGCCGAAACCGCGGGCGCGGGCGATGCCGATCAGATGGGCGCGGGCCTCGATCTCTTCGGCCGACAGCGCCTGGCGGTTCACCCCGCCATCGCTGCGGGCGCCGAAGCGGGCCAGCTCCATATGCCGCTGCCACAGCCGGTCGCCATTTACATGCCCCAGAATGCGTTCCGCCTCCAGCGTGATCTCGCGACCGCTCGGCATGTATCCCTCTCCCGTTTCCCTGCGCCAGTCGGTGCGGCGGCGCCAGCTCTCCGCCGGCGCCGCGCCACCCGCCCCGCCGCCATCGCCCGACATGGTCTTACGAGGTTTTCATGATCTGCGCCGGCTCGGCGCGCGGGTCGCGGGCCGTCCAGCGTCCGGCCTCGACCATGGCGATGAACTCGGCCAGCAGCTGGTTGAACAGCGCCGGCTCTTCCAGGTTCAGCGTATGGCCGGTTTTGGGCAGCACCGCCAGCCCGGCGGCCGGCAGGGTCTTCTTCATGAAGATGCCCGGCTGCAGGCAATGATCATCCTCGTCGCCGACCACGATCAGCGCCGGCACGGTGCAGGCGCGGATCCGCTCTTCCAGATCGTAGATCGACGGCCGCCGCGCCTGAACGCCGCTCATCGTATTGGCGGCGCCGATATCGGAATGCTCGGCCAGGCGGTCGGCGAAATCCTGCCAGCCGCGCGGATCCTTGTTCTGGAACTGCACCCGGCTGGCGCCCAGCGCATAGGTCTTGGAGAATTCCTTCGCCCCCAGCGTCCGGAACCGCTCCGCCACTTCCAGCGAAACGCCGCGGAAATAGTCTTCGAACTGCTTCTCCGCCCCATAACCGGCCCCGGCGATGGTCAGCGACAGGGCGCGTTCGGGGGCCATCAGGCCGAAATGCAGGGTCGCGAACCCGCCCATCGACAGGCCGACGATATGCGCGCGGTCAATGCCCAGATGGTCGAGCACGGCCAGCGCATCGGTGACGGCAATCTCCTGCGAATAGGCCTCCACATCCATCGGAATATCCGAAGGCGCATAGCCGCGGGCGGAATAGGTGATGCAGCGATGCCGGCGCGCGAAGAACTGCATCTGCGGTTCCCAGGCGCGATAATCGCCGCCGAATTCATGGATGAACAGGATCGGCGTGCCGGTTCCCGCCTCTTCGACATAAAGGCGGGTGCCGTCGGCAGCTGTTGCATAAGGCATCGGGCTGGCCCTTCCGGTCAGAACAGCGGCGGGATGTCGGTGCGGGTCTTCGCGCGCGCCGCCATCTGGGGCAGCAGGGCGCAGAAGGCTTCCACCCAGGCGGTCGGCACGGTGGTCGACACCTTGATGAAGCGGTCGCCGAAGCGCGGCGTATGATAGGTGCCCTGGCGGATCATGATCCCCGCGGTCTGAAACTCGGCCACCAGCGCTTCCGGCCGCAGCCCGGCCTCGATGCATTCCACCACCACGAAATTGCCGTGGGAGGGGTAGACCGGCATGGCGAAGCCCGGCAGAGCGTCGACCGCCTGTTTGATCAGCGCCTGGTTGTGGCGCTGGATCTGCTGCACCTCGGCCATCCATTCGTCCTTGACCCCAAGCCCGGCCAGCGCCGCCGCCTGGGCGATCACGCTGGCACCCAGGGGCGCGGTCGAAAACGGCGCGATCCTGTCCATCAGCTCGGGGTATGCGACCAGCGCACCCACGCGCATGCCCGCCAGCCCCAGCCATTTGGAGAAGCTGACCACCGTCACCGCGCCTTCGGGATAGATCATGCTGGCCGGCGTATGGCCTTCGGCGAAGTCGCGATAGGTGCTGTCATGGATCAGGATCGCGCCCACCTCGCGCGCGATCGCCGCGAAGGCGCCGATTTCCTCGGCGGTATAGGTGATGCCCAGCGGGTTGTTCGGGTCGACCAGATAGATGATCGCGGTCCGTTCATCCACCACCTCGGCCAGCCGTTCGGGGCTGAGGCGGAAATTCCATTCAGGGCCGTAGATCGGGATTTCGATCACCTCGGCGCCGTTCTGGGCGGCGAATTGCAGCGGCCATTTCCAGCCCGGATCGGTGGTGACGAAGGTCGTGCCGGGCCTGGCAAACGCCCGGCAGATCAGCGCCAGCGCCGCCACGGCGCCGTCGGTCACCAGCGCCTGGGCGCCGGGCAGCCGCAGATCGGCGACGATCGCCGCCCGCAGCGCCTCCATGCCGGCGGGCGGCGCATAGGCGTGGAAATTCTCGGCATCCACGGCGGCATGCATGGCGGCGGCCACCGCCGGATGCTGGGGCACGTGATTGGTGTTCTGGCCCAGCCATTTCAGCTCGGGGTCGGAAAACAGCCGGTCGAAATAGGCGTTCTTGGTATCGAGCAGGCTCACGCACCAGTCTCCTGAAAAGCGGGCTCCTGAAAGGCGGGGGCCGCGACCGACTTCCGGCCGCCATCCTTGATGATCGACCCGCGCGAGGCGATGCCGCCATCGATGGTCACGATCGTGCCGCTGACATAGCCGGCGCGGGGCGAGGACAGGAACACCATCAGATCGGCCACCTCTTCGGCCGTGGCCGGGCGGCCGCCGGGATAGCGGTCGAACAGCTCGCGCCAGCGGGTTTCGTCGCCGAACATGTCGACCGCGCGCCGCTTCATCAGCCGCACCATGCGGTCGGTTTCCACCGGCCCCGGGTTCACGCCCAGCACCCGCACGCCGTAATCCATGCTCACCCCGCCCAGCGCGCGGGTGAAGGCCATCAGCGCGGCATTGCCGGTCGATCCGGCGATATAATTGGCATCCCAGTTCTCGCCGGAATTGCCGATATCGTTGACGATCACGCCCGTACCCCGCGCCTGCATGCGGGCATACACCGCCCGGGTCAGCGAGATATAGCCGAAGACCTTCAGGTCGAAACCGCGGCGCCAGGATACATCATCCACCGCATCGATCGGGCCCGAGGGGATATTGCCGGCATTGTTGACCAGAATGTCGACATCACCCGCCGCATCGGCCAGCGCCACCATCTGCGCATCGCTCGACAGATCCATGGGGTAGATCGTCACCGCCACCCCGCATTCCGCCTCGATCGCCGCCTTCGCCTCGACCAGGGCCTCTTCCGAGCGGGCGGCCAGGTGCAGATCGGCACCCTCGCGGGCAAAGCTCCAGGCAGCGGCCAGGCCGATACCCTTCGATGCGCCGGTGATCAGAACCTTCTTGCCTTCAAGACCCAGCTTCACCGCTCAAAACCCTCATTTGGTACGCATGAGATGCGTTTGTGAATGCAATAACGCCACTATTGCATACGAATACCCGCAAGTCAAGAACCGTCGACCCACCCCATGCACCGCCCGTCCCCCTTCACGGCCTCGAAGGCCGGTCCGCCGCCGCCGCGCGGCTCTCTTCCCCCTCCCCCGTCATCCCCGCGAAGGCGGGGATCCAGGTCCGTCCCCCCACAAAGAACGCCGCACACCCGGGTCCGCCGTCGATGGCCGACATGACCGTCCACACCTCCGGCCGCCCGTCCATTCCCGTGGACGCCAACCTGGATCCCCGCCTTCGCGGGGATGACGGTGGTAGGGGCAGGGCGGGCCTGGGCAGAGGTGGCGCCCGACATGACCAGCCGACGGTGGTGGAAGCGGGGCGAAAACCGCAGGGCCTGCGCCTGACATGACCGCCCGATGGTGGTGGAAGCGGGGCGAAAACCGCAGAGCCGGCGCCTGCCATGACCGCCCGATGGTGGTGGAAGCGGGGCGAAAACCGCAGGGCCGGCGCCTGACATGACCGCCCGATGGCGGTGAAAGCGGTGCAAAAACCGCAGGGCCCGCGCCTGACATGACCGCCCCATCGCACCCGGCGCCCCTGTCCGGTCCCCTCCTCCGCCCACCTCCACACACCCTCCCTACCGTCATCCCCGCGAAGGCGGAGATCCACCTTCACGGCCCCGAAGGCCGCTTCAACGCCGCCGCCCGGCTCTCTTCCCCCTCCCCCGTCATCCCCGCGAAGGCGGGGATCCAGGTCCGTCCCCCCACAAAGAACGCCGCATACCCGGGTCCGCCATCGATGGCCGACATGACCGTCCACACCTCCGGCCGCCCGTCCATTCCCGTGGACACCAACCTGGATCCCCGCCTTCGCGGGGATGACGGTGGTGGGGGCAGGGCGGAGCTGGGCGAGGGTGGCACCTGACATGACCGCCCCATCGCACCCGGCGCCCCTGTCCGATCCCCCTTTCGCCCGCCTCCACACACCCCCTCTACCGTCATCCCCGCGAAGGCGGGGATCCAGGTCCGTCCCCCCACAAAGAACGCCGCATACCCGGGTCCGCCATTGATGGCCGACATGACCGTCCACACCTCCGGCCGCCCGTCCATTCCCGTGGACGCCAACCTGGATCCCCGCCTTCGCGGGGATGACGGTGGTGGGGGCAGGGCGGAGCTGGGCGAGGGTGGCACCTGACATGACCGCCCCATCGCATCCGGCGCCCCTGTCCGATCCCCCTTTCGCCCGCCTCCACACACCCTCTCTACCGTCATCCCCGCGAAGGCGGGGATCCAGGTCCGTCCCCCCACAAAGAACGCCGCATACCTGGGTCCGCCATCGATGGCCGACATGACCGTCCACACCTCCGGCCGCCCGTCCATTCCCGTGGACGCCAACCTGGATCCCCGCCTTCGCGGGGATGACGGTGGTGGGGGCAGGGCGGACCTGGGCAGAGGTGGCGCCTGACATGACCGCCCCATCGCACCCGGCGCCCCTGTCCGCTCCCCCTTTCGCCCACCTCCGCACACCCTCTCTACCGTCATCCCCGCGAAGGCGGGGATCCAGGTCCGTCCCCTCACAAAGAACGCCGCCCACCGGCCCCGCTGCCGGCAACCGCGGGGCGGCCCGACCAGGTGTTTCAACCTCGTCGGGCCGCGGGTGCATACAAGCCTCCGCCTCAGAGCATTTTGTCCGCCGCCGGCACCTTGTCCCAGAAGCTCTCGTCGAAGGCGGCCTTCAGGTCGACCGGTTCCTTCAGCGCGCCGAAGCCGACCAGGTCGGTCTGCACCTTCTCGATCGACGCCATGTCGAGCGCGCCGAGGCCTTCATCGGCGGCGCGGCCGGCGACCATCAGTCGTTCGATCTCGTCCAGCATCGCCTCCTGGTGCTTGCGCTCCAGGCCTTCCGCCGCGGCCATGACGATGTCGATCGCCTCTGCCTTGTGCTCAAACGCGTATTTCCAACCCTTGAGGGTGGCGTTCAGGAAGCCCTGAACCAGTTCCGGCTTCTCGGTCGCGATCTTTTCCGAGGTGATGAAGCTGTCCTGCTGGGTGGTCACGCCATAGTCATCGGGGGTGAAGACCGTCAGATCGGTGATCCCCTGCTCTTTCAGCGTGTTCAGCTCATTGTAAAAGGTGACGGTGGCGACGTCGAACTCACCCTCGACGAAGGGCGCCATCGAAACCGGCTGCGGAATGATGGTCAGCTCCGACTGTTTGATCTTTGCCGCCGCCAGCACCGAATACAGCGTGTATTGCGGGCCGGTGAACCAGGTCGCAACCTTCTTGCCCTTGAAATCTTCGATCGTCTTGATGCCGCTTGTCTCGCGCGCGACGAAGGCGAAGGGGGTCTTCTGCTGCGACATGCCGATGCAGATCAGCGGCAGGCCCTTGGCGCGGGCATGCAGCACCGCCTCGGTCCCGCTGCCCAGCCCGAAGGTGTCGGCGCCGGATGCCACCAGCGCCTCGGCATTCAGGTTCGGGCCGCCCGGGTTGATGGTCATGTCCAGGCCTTCGGCTTCATAAAAGCCCTTGGCCTTGGCGACATAGAACCCGGCGAACTGGGCCTGGGGCAGCCATTTCAGCCGCACCGACACCGCCTCTGCCGCATCGGCCGTGGCGGCGCCCCCCACGGGGCCGAACACCGCGGCGGCCGCCAGAGCAAGGGCCACCGCCCCCCGTTTCGCAATGCGCATATACATGGATCGAAGCCTTCCGGAGCAGTTTTTTATGGGCAAGGCGGGGGTTGTACGCACAGACCGGTCGTTGGCCGTGCACGCATGCCCACGCAATATGCATGCCATCCGTCGATATGCCGGAATCCCGCCAGCCTCGCATGCCTCACCGGCAATCACCCGCCTATTTTATGGGCAATGGCATTTTTTGAGCACGAAACAGGCATTCTTGTATAATAATGACATGCCCGCGCCCACAGACCGCTTCAGAGGAGCCGCAGCGGAATGTCGAGCCTGCACAGATTGAGCCTGGTCCGCCTGGCGGAAGAGATCCGCCGCGGTGCGATATCGCCGGTGGATGCGGTCCGTTGCATGATGGACCGGATCGCCGCCCATGACGGCGCGCTTCACGCCTTCGCCCATCTGAACGATGCGGCGCTGGATCAGGCGCGCCGGGCCGAGGCGGAGATCGCCGCCGGTCTGGTGCGCGGCCCCCTGCACGGCGTGCCGCTGGCGGCCAAGGATCTGTTCGACACCGCCGATATGCCGACGGAATTCGGCAGCCCGGTGCTGCGCGGCCGGCGGCCCCGGCGGGATGCCACCGTCATCGCGCGGCTGCGGGCCGCCGGCGCGATCATTCTGGGCAAGACCACCCTCACCGAGGGGGCCTATGCCGACCACCATCCGGATGTGGTGCCGCCGGTCAACCCCTGGGGGGCTGCGCATTGGACCGGCACCTCGTCCAGCGGGTCGGGTGTGGCGGTGGCCGCCGGGTTGATCTGGGGCGCGCTCGGCACCGATACCGGCGGCTCGATCCGCCTGCCCTCCTCATGCTGTGGTGTGACGGGGATCAAGCCGACATGGGGGCGGGTCAGCCGGGCGGGTGCGCTCGCCCTCGCCCCCTCGCTCGATCATATGGGGCCGATGACCCGCAGCGTTGCCGATGCCGTCACCCTGCTCGGCGTGATGGCCGGCGCCGACCCGCGCGACCCCACCGCATCACAACTTCCAGTACCTGATTATATGGCAGAACTCGCCAAACCGGTGCGGGGCCTGACCATCGGCATCGACCGCGGGCTGTTGAAGGCGCGGGCCGATGATCAGGTTCTGGCCTCGATCGAGCATGTGATTGAGGTGATGACCGGGCTCGGCGCGCGGTTCGTGGAGGTCACCCTGCCGCCGATAGAGCCGGCGCTGACCGGCTGGGCGGTGCAATGTGCGGTCGAGGCCGCCATCGTTCATCGCGAACACTGGTCGACCCGCGCGGCCGACTACGGCCCGCGCCTCGCCGCGCTGATCGAACGCGGCCACCGCCACACGGCGTTCGAACTGGCCGAAGCGCAGGAGCACCGCCGCGATTTCGCGGGGGCGATGGAGGCGCTTTACGCCGCCTGCGACGTGCTGCTGATCCCCGGCCTGCCGGTGGCGGGCCCGACGCTCGATTTCATGTCCGGCCTGGGCGAAGACCCGGCGGCGATCCTGGCGATCGGCCCGTTCACGGCCCCCTTCGACGTCTCGGGCCAGCCGACCATCACGGTCCCCTGCGGCACCAGCGAGAAGACCCGCGACGGCGGCGGCATCCCCCTCGGCTGCCAGTTCGCCGGCCCCCGCTTCGCCGAAGCCCTGATCGCCCGCACCGCCCACGCCTTCCAGACCGCAACCGACTGGCATACACGGCGACCGGAAGGCTATGCGTAACCCGCCACAACGCCATCCGATCCCGCCCGTGGCAGCAATCTACGCAGCGGCAAGGGTGCGACCCTTACAATTTCGGCGGCGCGGCGTGGCGAGCGGTTTCAATCCACGCACCCGCAAGGGTGCGACGGAAGTGGATTGTGAAGGGAACCGAGCGGTTCCTGTTTCAATCCACGCACCCGCAAGGGTGCGACCTGCTGCTGGCGCTTATGGTGCTGCCGCGCCAGGTTTCAATCCACGCACCCGCAAGGGTGCGACCGGTTTCCAGGTCGATGCCGGGGGTCAGCCTCAGTTTCAATCCACGCACCCGCAAGGGTGCGACCGACGCGGGCACTAGGGGTGAAGGGGTTCTTCACGTTTCAATCCACGCACCCGCAAGGGTGCGACAACGGGTCTAGTACTACAGTTGCGTTTTTAGGAAAGCCGTGATTCTCTGCGTTCCAGCATGGGGAGGCAGGGCCAATGACGGTTTCCGAGTGGTCAGGAACGCTGATCAAGTGGCAAACAGCGCTTG
>NZ_JBBIAB010000018.1 GCF_039634785.1 Tistrella mobilis
GGCGAGGGCGCCAATCTCATGCACGAAGATCATCCTTCGAGCGCAACGCGGCGACCCTCTCCCGGCTATCAGGCCAAACATCCTATCAGGAGACGGCCCGATGAGTGGAATTCATACAAGCACCGCCGCCGCGGCCGCCCCGCCGACCGCCATGGCAGGCGGTCCCGTCCGCCGGCTCTCGGACCTGCTGCTGCGTCGCAGGCGCCTGCTGCTGCTCTCTCTGCTGGTGCCGCCGCTGCTCTGGCTGGGCGTGGTCTATCTGGGCGCGCTCTTCACCCTGCTCGCCCATTCGCTGTTCTCGATCGACGAATTCGCCGGCACGCTGATCTACGAGCCGACGCTCAAGACCTTCGGCGAGTTGATGCGCCCGGCCAATCTCGACATCGTGCTGCGCACGATCGCGATCGCCTCGGTGGTGACGGTGCTGGCGGCGGTGATCGGCTTCCCCGTCGCCTGGTATGCCGCCCGCTATGCCCGCGGCCGGATGAAGGCCGCCTTCTATCTGGCGGTGATGATGCCGCTCTGGTCCAGCTATCTGGTCAAGCTCTACGCCTGGAAGCTGCTGCTGGCCAAGGAAGGCGCGATCGGCTGGTTCGCGGACCGGCTGGGCCTCGCCGGCCTGCTCGATGGCTGGCTGTCCCTGCCGCTGGTGGGCGGGCCGTCGCTTTCGGTCAGCTATACCGGCATGGTGGTGGTGTTCCTCTATCTCTGGCTGCCCTTCATGATCCTGCCGATCCAGGCCGCACTGGAACGGGTGCCGGCCAGCATGATCGAGGCCTCGTCGGATCTGGGGGCCACGCCCGGCCAGACCTTCCGCAACGTCGTGCTGCCGCTGGCCATGCCGGGGGTGGTGGCGGGCGGCATCTTCACCTTCTCGCTCACCCTCGGCGACTACATCGTGCCGCAGGTGATCGGCACCTCGGCCCTGGTTCTGGGCCAGGCGGTCTACATGCAGCAGGGTGTCGCCGGCAATCTGCCGCTCGCCGCCGCCTTCGCGGTGGTGCCGATCCTGGTCATGGCCCTGTTCCTGACGGCGGCCAAGCGCATGGGGGCCTTCGATGCGGTCTGACCTCTCCCGCCCCTCGCGCGGGCTGAAGCTCGCGGCCGGCTTCGGCATCCTGTTCATGCATCTGCCGCTGGCCTTCATCGTCCTCTATGCCTTCACGACCGAAGAGAAGTCCTATGCCTTCCCGCCGCCGGGGCTGACGCTCAAATGGTTCGCGGTGGTCTGGGGGCGTCAGGACATCTGGGATGCGGTCGGCCTGTCGCTGAAGGCGGCCGCCATGGCCACCGCGCTGGCCCTGGTGCTGGGCACGCTGGCCGCAGGCGCCCTTGCCCGCTTCTCCTTCTTCGGGCGCGAGCCGGTGACCCTGCTGCTGATCCTGCCGATCGCGCTGCCCGGCATCGTCACCGGCATGGCGATGCGCACCGCCTTCGGCGTGGCCGACATCCCCTTCTCGTTCTGGACCATCGTGCTCGGCCACGCGACCTTCTGCATCGTGGTCGTCTACAACAACGCCGTCGCGCGGCTGCGCCGGCTCAACCCGTCGCTGATCGAGGCCTCGATGGATCTCGGCGGCAACGCCTTCCAGACCTTCTTTCACGTGATCCTGCCCAACACCGCGACGGCGCTGCTCGCGGGCGGCATGCTCGCCTTCGCGCTGTCCTTCGACGAGGTCATCGTCACCACCTTCACCGCCGGTCAGCAGTCCACCCTGCCGATCTGGATGCTGTCGGAACTGGTGCGCCCGCGGCAGCGGCCGGTGACCAATGTCGTCGCGGTGCTGGTCATCATCGTCACCTTCCTGCCGATCCTCGCCGCCTATTACCTCACCCGCGGCGGCGAAGCGGTCGAAGGCTCCGGAAAATAGGAGACCGTCCGATGGATGCGAACACGCCCCTGGACACGCGCATGCTGATCGGCGCCGATTTCGTCGCGGGCACCGACACGCCCGAGACGATCCTGAACCCCAAGACCGAAGAAACCCTGCTCGACCTGCCCGAGGCCTCCCCCGATCAGGTGGATGCGGCGGTCGCGGCGGCCGGCCGGGCCTTCGGCAGCTGGTCGCGCACCACGCCGGCCGAACGTGCCGCCCTGCTGCTGAAGCTCGCCCAGCGCATCGAGGACGAGGCCGAAGGCTTCGCGGCGCTGGAGGCGCTGAATTGCGGCAAGCCGCGCCATGCGGTGCTCGCCGACGAGATGCCGGCGATCGTCGACTGCTTCCGCTTCTTCGCCGGCGCCGCGCGCTGCATGCACGGCGCGGTGGCGGGCGAATATCTTGCCGGCCATACCTCGATGATCCGCCGCGATCCGGTGGGTGTGGTCGCGTCGATCGCGCCCTGGAACTATCCGCTGATGATGGCGGCCTGGAAGCTCGCCCCGGCGCTCGCCGGCGGCAACACCGTGGTGATCAAGCCCTCGGAACAGACCCCGCTCACCATGCTGAAACTGGCGGGTCTGATCGCCGAAATCTTCCCCGAAGGGGTGGTCAATGTGGTGGTCGGGCGCGGTGAAAGCGTCGGCCAGCGGCTGATCGATCATCCGGGCGTGTCGATGGTCTCGCTCACCGGCGACATCGCCACCGGCAAGAAGGTGCTGACCGCGGCGGCGCGCTCGGTGAAGCGCACCCATCTGGAACTGGGCGGCAAGGCGCCGGTGATCGTGTTCGACGACGCCGATCTGGAGGCGGTGGTCGAAGGCGTGAAGATCTTCGGCTACTACAATGCCGGCCAGGATTGCACCGCCGCCTGCCGGATCTATGCCGGGCCGAAGATCTACGACCGGCTGGTCGCCGATCTGTCCTCGGCCGTGCAGGGGCTTCGGTTCGCACAGGCCGACGACAGCCAGAACGATATCGGCCCCTTGATCTCCGCCCGTCAGCGCGCCCGCGTCGCCTCTTTCGTGGAGCGGGCGAGCGAGCTGGATCATGTGGAGATCACCACCGGCGGCCGCCAGGCGCCGGGCCGCGGCTTCTTCTACGAACCGACGGTGGTCGCCGGCGCCCGCCAGTCCGACGAGATCGTCCGCCGCGAGGTTTTCGGGCCGGTGGTCTCGGTCACCCGGTTCTCGGATGTCGACGAGGCGGTGGCCTGGGCCAATGACAGCGATTACGGCCTCGCCTCTTCGGTCTGGTCCAGCGACGTGAAGAAGGCGCTGGCGACGGCCTCGCGCCTGCAATACGGCTGCACCTGGGTCAACTGCCACTTCATGCTGACCAACGAAATGCCCCATGGCGGCATCAAGCAGTCCGGCTATGGCAAGGATATGAGCATGTACGCGCTGGAGGACTACACCGTCGTCCGCCATGTGATGGTCAAGACGGTCTGACCGCAGGCCTCGTCCCGGACAGGCTCCCCGGACTGACCCCGGACATGCCGGTGTCGGTCCGGGATCCCGGCGAGGATCGCGCTCAGCCCTGGGCCAGGGCCCGGGCATAGACGCCGAGCGTGCGCTCGACCATCGCCTCGACCGAATATTCCCGGGCAAGCCCGCCCGCCGCCTCGGCCATGCGGCGGCGGGCGGGTTCGTCGGCGAGCAGCCCGGCCACCGCCGCCGCCATCGCCTGAACATCGCCCGCGGGGGTCACGATGCCGGCCTGGCCCGTGCCATGGACCTCGCGGGCGCCGCCTGCATCCATCACCACCGCCGGCAGCCGGCGGTGCAGGGCCTCGATCAGGGTATAGGGCAGGCCCTGCCAGCGGCTGGGCATGACCAGCAGGTCGAAGGCGGCCATGGCCCGGGCACCGTTCTGCACCCCCAGCCAGGCCATCCGGTCGATGCCGCGCCGCTTCGCTTCGGCGCGGATCCGGCCGGCATCGCGGCCGTCGCCGACCACCGCCCAGACGGGATCCAGCCCCATCTGCCGCACCGCCTCGGCCAGTGCCGGCAGCCGGTCGGCGCCCTTTTCGGCGACCAGCCGGCCGACGAAGCCCACCACCAGCGCGTCCTGGGGCAGGCCCAGTTCGGTGCGGGCCTGGGCGCGGGTCACCGGTTCGGGCGGTGCGATGCCGTTCGCCACCCGCTCCAGCCGGCGGCGATCGATTTTCAGATATTCCCGGGCATGGACGCGCTCGTCCTCGGAGACGGCGATGATCCGGGTCGCGCGCGCGGCCAGCAGCCGTTCCCGCAGCCCGGCGGTGATCCGCCCGATCATGCCCCGGTCGGGGTCGAGCGTCGCCAGGCCGTGTGGGGTGTAGACCCTTGCCCGGATCCGCTGCCGCCGGGCCGCCAGCAGGCCCAGCAGCCCGGCCTTGGACCCGTGAAGATGCAGCACGTCCAGCGGCCCCGAGGCCGCGATGATCGCACCGAGCGCCGCCAGATCCCGGCGGTCGCCCGGATGCAGATCGGGGCGCATCGACAGCTCCACCGTCTCCACCCGCCCGCCCAGCTGGCGCAGCCCTGCCAGGAAGGGGCCGTCGGCACGTTCGGCCGACCAGACCAGGGTGACCTGATGGCCGCGCGCCGCCATGCCCTCGGCCAGGTCGATGACATTGCGCCCGGCGCCCCCCAGGGTGGCCTCAATCACCTGCAGAACGCGCAAGGGGCGGTCGAAACGGACACCGGTCATGAGGGGGGCTTTCTGGTACGGCGCGATGTGGCTGTGGATGAATGGCGGCGGGGATCTTCGGTCGCCGCCCCGTCCCCGTCAATCCCAGGCGCCGTCAATCCCGGGCGCCGTCAATCCAGGGAGCACTCGCTGCGGGCTGGCAGTGCCGCCCGTGCCGGGCTATCGTCGGCCCTTCCGTTTCTGCCTGTCTTCGCTGAGGCCGTTTCCATGACCCGGATCACCTGCATCGTTCTCGCCGCCGGCAAGGGCACACGTATGCGTTCCGACCTGCCCAAGGTGCTGCATGCCGTGGCCGGGCGCGCGATGGTGCTGCATGTGATCGACGGCGCGCGAAGCCTGTCGCCCGTCCGGATCGCGGTGGTGGTGGGTGCCGGTGGCGATCGGGTGCGGGCGGTGCTGGCCAGGGCCGCCCCCGACGTCACCGTCCACGACCAGACCGAGCAGCTGGGCACGGCCCATGCGGTGCTGGCCGCCCGGCCGGCGCTGGAGGCGGCCGCCGCCGATGGCGGCGACGTCATGGTGCTTTATGGCGACACGCCGCTGATCCGGCCCGAAACCCTGGCCGCATTGGCAGAGGCCCGGCGCGTGCAGGATGCCGCGGTTGCGGTTCTGGGCTTCCGCCCGGCCGATCCCGGCGCCTATGGCCGGCTCAAGCTCGATGCCGATGGCCGGCTGGAGGCGATCGTCGAGTTCCGGGAGGCGACAACCGAAGAACGCGCCATCGGCCTGTGCAATTCCGGGGTGATGTGCCTGGATGCCGCAGCCGCCCTGTCGATCCTGGACCGGATCGGCAACGACAACGCCAAGGGCGAATACTATCTGACCGATGCGGTCGCCATCGCCCGGGCCGATGGCCGCAGCGCCGTGGCCGTCGAAGCCGCCGATGCCGACGAGGTGCTGGGCGTCAATGCCCGCAGCGAGCTTGCCGCGGCCGAGGCCGCGCTGCAGGCCCGGCTCCGGCTGCGCGCCATGGACGAGGGTGCGACGCTCATCGCCCCCGAGACGGTCTTCCTGTCGGCCGATACCTGCATCGGCCGCGACGTGGTCATAGAGCCGAATGTGGTGATCGGCGCCGGGGTCAGCATCGCCGACGGGGTCGTGATCCGCGCCTTCAGCCATCTGGAGGGCTGCACCGTCGACGGCGGTGCGACGGTCGGTCCCTTCGCCCGGCTGCGGCCGGGGGCAGAGCTTGGCCGGAACGCCCATGTCGGCAATTTCGTCGAGATCAAGAATGCGACGCTCGGCGAGGGCGCCAAGGTCAACCATCTGTCCTATGTCGGCGATGCCCGGATCGGCGCGCGCAGCAATCTGGGCGCGGGCACCATCACCTGCAATTATGACGGCGTCGGCAAATGGCAGACGGTGATCGGCGCCGATGCCTTCATCGGCTCCGACAGCTGCCTGGTGGCGCCGGTGACGATCGGCGACGGCGCCTATATCGCCACCGGTTCGGTGATCACCGAAGACGTGGCCCCGGATGCGCTGGCCATCGCCCGCGGCCGCCAGGTGGAAAAGCCCGGGCGCGCCGCAGAGCTGCGCGCCCGGTTCAGAACCCGTGCGGGCAAGGACTGATCGGCAGAGGCCGATCAGGCCTGGCCGGCCTTCCAGGCCTTCACGGTGGCGAACACCGTGCCCGACAGCGCCAGCAGGGCGATGAGGTTGGGCACCGCCATCAGCGCGTTCAGGATGTCGGCGATGGTCCAGACCAGGCCCAGATCGGCCACGGCGCCCGCGAACAGGGCAGCCACCCAGGCCAGCCGGTAGGGCAGGATGACCTTGGGGCCGAACAGGAACTGGGCGCAGCGCTCGCCGTAATAGCTCCAGCCCAGAATGGTGGTGAAGGCGAACAGCACCAGGCCGATGGTGACGATCCAGCCGCCGAAACCGGGCAGCCCCGCCTCGAAGGCCGCGGAACTGAGCGGGGCGCCGCTGGTACCCTCGGTCCACAGGCCCGACATCACGATCACCAGCGCCGTCATGGTGCAGACGATGATGGTATCGATGAAGGTGCCGAGCATCGCGATCAGGCCCTGGCGGACCGGATCATTGGTCCGGGCGGCGGCATGGGCGATGGGGGCGCTGCCCAGGCCCGCCTCGTTCGAAAAGATGCCGCGGGCGACGCCGAAGCGGATCGCGGCCATCACCGTCGCCCCGGCAAAGCCGCCGGCCGCCGCGGTGCCGTTGAAGGCGCCGTCGATGATCGTGGCGAAGGCCGCCGGCACCCGGTCGATGCCCAGCAGGATGACCAGCGCCGCGCCGCCGATATAGAACACGGCCATCGCCGGCACCAGTTTCTCGGCCACGGCACCGATCCGGCGCACGCCGCCGATCACCACCACGAAGACCAGCACCACCATGACCAGACCGCTGACCCAGAGCGGCACGCCGAAGCTGTGTTCCATGGCGGTGGAGATGGAATTGGCCTGCACCGTATTGCCGATGCCGAACCCGGCCAGCATGCCGAACAGGGCGAAGAGCAGGCCCAGCCAGGCCCATTTCGCGCCCAGCCCGTTGCGGATGTAGTACATCGGCCCGCCGACATGGGCGCCGGACAGGTCGGTTTCGCGATATTTCACCGCCAGCACGGCTTCGGAAAACTTGGTCGCCATGCCGAAAAGCGCGGTGATCCACATCCAGAACACCGCCCCCGGGCCGCCGAGCGCGATGGCGGTGGCGACGCCGGCGATATTGCCGGTGCCGATGGTGGCCGACAGCGCCGTGGCCAGCGCCTGGAAGGGGCTGATCTCGCCCGCCACGGCCGTATCGCCCGGCTTGCGGCGCCCGAAGGCCAGCGCGAAGCCGGTGCCGATGCGCCGGAGCGGCAGGAAACCAAGCCCCAGCATCAGATAGACGCCGGTGCCCAGCAGCAGCACAAGCGTCACCGGCCCCCAGACGACGCCCGAGACGGCGCCCAGCAGTTCGTTCAACTCGGTCATCTTCACCTCTTCTTCCGGCGCGGGGGCGGCCGGCGCGGGTCGAAAGCCCCCCGCGAGGTTCATCTTGCCGCCAAGATTGGCCGCTGACCGGTGATGACGCAACCTTTCCGCACCCGAACACCGTTCAATTCCGCAGGGCCGTGCAGGATCGGAGCACCGTTCCGCCACCACGGGGATTGCACCCCCGGTCGGCGCGGATCATGCTTAGCTCCCCCGCCTGCCCCCCCGCCCGCTCCCGCCGGATCGCCCGATGACCGAGACCTTCCTCGCCCTTCTGCCCGTCTTTGCCGTCATCCTGCTCGGCGCCGGGCTCAAGCGGGCGAAGATCCCGGGCGATGCCTTCTGGCCGATGATCGACCGGCTGACCTATCTGGTGCTGTTTCCGGCCCTGCTGATCACCAGCACCGCCCGCGGCGCCTTTCCCGCCGCCAGCGCCGTGCCGATGGCCGCGGCGCTCACCGGCGGCATCCTGATCATGGCGGGCGCGCTGGTGCTGATCCGCCGGCTGCTGCCGGTGGACGGGCCGGGCTTCAGCTCGGTCTTCCAGGGGGCGCTGCGCTACAACACCTATGTCGCCTTCGCCGCCACCACCGCCATCGCCGGCAAGCAGGGCATGGCGCTCGCCGGTCTTGCGGTGGCGGCGATGGTGCCGCTGCTGAACCTGATTTCGGTGATCTGCGTGGCGGCCTGTGCCGTCCCGCCGGGCGAGGATGCGCCGCAGCACCCGCCTTTGCTGCGGCTGATCGTCACCAACCCGCTGATCATCGCCTGCGCGATCGGCATTCCGCTCGGCGTCTCGGGGCTGGGCCTGCCGCCGGTGGTCGACGGCGTGCTCGACATCCTGGCCCGCGGTTCTCTGCCGCTGGCGCTTTTGTCGGTGGGCGCCGGGCTGTCGCTGCGCCTGGACGGCCGGGCCGCCTTCGCCATCGGGTTCTCGACCGCGATCAAGCTGCTCGGCATGCCGCTGATCGCCCTGCTGATCCTCTGGCCCTTCGGCGCCGACGACACCACCCGGGTGGTTGCGGTACTCTTTGCCGCATGTCCGACGGCGACGTCGGCCTATATTCTCGCCCGCCAGCTTGGGGGCGATGCGCCGCTCGCCGCGGCGGTCATCACCGTCAGCACCTTCGCGGCGCTGATCACCATGCCGCTGATGCTGGCCCTGGTCGTGCCGTGACGCCCCGCACAGCTTTCGGCTTGACCTCGTGCTTCCAAGGCGTTACCGCCAAGCCCAAAGGCGCCGCCGCGTGCCGGAACGAGACGATCATCCGCCGCAGGGACAGGAAACCGTGAGCCAGCCGAGACAGTCCAGGTCCGTCGCCGCCACCGATCCCGCCCGCCGCAGCGCCACAGCCGATGTGGCCGCGGCCCTGATCGGCGTGACCAAGCGCTATGGCGCGATGGCCGCGCTGGACGGCATCGACCTGACGCTTCACCGCGGCGAGGTGCTGGCCCTGCTCGGCCCCAACGGGGCCGGCAAGAGCACGGCGCTTTCCCTTCTGCTGGGCCTGCGCAAGCCCGATCAGGGCCGGGTGGAGCTGTTCGGCCGCAGCCCCGACGATCCGGCGGCGCGCGCCATGGTCGGCGCCACCCCTCAGGACACCGGCTTCCCCGAAACGCTGAAGGTGGGCGAGGTCATCGATCTGGTCTCGGCCCATTATCCGAACCCGGTGCCCAAGGCGGAACTGCTCGACCGTTTCGGCCTCACCCCGCTTGCCGCCCGCCAGACCGGCGGGCTGTCCGGCGGGCAGAAGCGCCGGCTGGCGGTGGCGCTCGCCTTCGCCGGCCGCCCGGCCGCGGTCTTCCTCGACGAGCCGACCACGGGCCTGGATGTCGAGGCGCGGCGCATGCTCTGGGCGGCCGTCGACGGCTATGTCGCCGGCGGCGGCACGGTGCTGCTCACCACCCATTATCTGGAAGAGGCCGAGGCGCTCGCCCGGCGGATCGCGGTGATCGATCAGGGGCGCGTCGTCGCCGAAGGTGCGCTCGACGACATCCGCGGCCGGGTCAGCCTGCGCCGGGTCCGCTTCACCGCCGCCCATCTGCCGCCGCTCGACGCCAAGGCGCTCGGGATCGAGCGGGTCGAGCGCTCGGGCACCGAAATCGTCCTGGTCACCGCCCGCGCCGACGACACGGTTCGCGCCCTGGTGATGAGCGGGGCGCCCTTCTCCGATCTCGAAGTCCGGGCGGCAACGCTCGAGGAGGCGCTG
Source organism: Tistrella mobilis (assembly GCF_039634785.1). NCBI lineage: Bacteria > Pseudomonadati > Pseudomonadota > Alphaproteobacteria > Geminicoccales > Geminicoccaceae > Tistrella > Tistrella mobilis. The sequence continues at coordinate 9,715 of NZ_JBBIAB010000018.1, forward strand.
ATGTCGATCGTGCGCACCGGCCGTGGGGAGGCTGCGTGATGGCCGGAACCGAAACCACCCGCCCGCAGCAGGCCGGTCTCGCCCAGGCGGGGGCGGCGCCCGCCGCACCCGGTTTCGGCCGGCTGTTCGGCGCGCATCTGGGGGCCAATCTCAAGGAACTCGGCCGGTCCAGCTCGTTCGCCATGTCGACCGTGGCCATGCCCTCGCTGCTCTACCTGTTCTTCGGCGCCACCAACGCCTCCAACCCGGCCGAGGCCGGGCGCCTGGCCGCCGCCTGGGGGCTGTTCGGCGTGCTGGGGGTCGCCTTCTTCCAGTTCGGCGTCGGCGTCGCCCAGTCGCGGGAACGGCCCTGGTTCACCTATCTGCGCACCCTGCCGGCCGGCGGCGGCCCGCGCATCGCCGCCCAGGTGGCGACCGCGCTTGCCTTCTCGCTCGCGGCCGTGGCCCCGGTCATCCTGCTCGCGGTGCTGATCAACGGTGCCACGCTCACCTTTCTCGCCTGCCTGAAACTGCTGCTGGTGCTGGTGCTGGGCGGCGTGCCCTTCGCCCTGCTCGGCCTCGCCATCGGTTTCAGCGTCACGGCCCGGGCCAGCGTGCCGATCGCCCATCTGGTCTATTTCCCGCTGGCCTTCCTGGGCGGGCTGTGGCTGCCGCCCGACATGCTGCCCGCGATCGTCAACCAGATCTCGCTGCTCACCCCCACCCGGCACTATGCCGAACTGGCCTGGAGCGCCATTGCCGACGGGCCGCTGCCGCTGGTGCACTGGGCCTGGCTGCTGGGCTGGGGCATCGTCTTCGCCTGGGTGACGCTGATGGCCTATCGCCGCGACCGCGGCCGGCGCTTCGCCTGACAGGCCCCACGCGCATCAGGGCTTGCAGCGGACTTGCAGAGGCGGTCCCCGCTCCCGTATAGTCCGCCGCCGAGGTGCGGAAGGGTCCTTCCGCGCCCGCCGTCGCACGCGCACGGCCGGCGACAGCCGCTCGCCGGGCCGTCGGGTCAAGGGACTGCCACATGGACACCGGCTATGCACACCGCCACCTGCTCGGCATCGAGGGGCTGACCGCCGACGAGATCGGCTATCTTCTCGACCTGGCCGACGGCTATGTCGATCTGAACCGGCAGGCCGAAAAGAAGCGGTCGACGTTGAAGGGCCGGACGGTCATCAACCTGTTCTTCGAGAACTCGACCCGCACCCGCACCTCGTTCGAGCTGGCGGCGAAGCGGCTCGGTGCCGACGCGATCAACATGTCGGTGGCGACGTCGAGCGTGAAGAAGGGCGAAACCCTGATCGACACCGCCCAGACGCTGAACGCCATGCATCCCGACATCCTGGTGGTGCGCCATGGCGACAGCGGCGCGGTGAAGCTGCTCTCGGAAAAGGTCCATGCCGGGGTGATCAATGCCGGCGACGGCAATCACGAGCACCCGACCCAGGCCCTGCTGGATGCGCTGACCATCCGCCGCCGCCGCGGCCGGATCGCCGGGCTCAAGGTCGCGATCTGCGGCGACATCCTGCACAGCCGGGTCGCACGTTCGAACATCCACCTGCTGAACGCCATCGGCGCCGAGGTGCGGCTGATTGCGCCGCCGACCCTGGTGCCGACCGCGATCGAGCGCATGGGTGTCAAGGTCTACAACCGGATGGAAGAGGGGCTTGAAGGCGTCGACATCGTGATGATGCTCCGCCTGCAGCTGGAGCGCATGCACGGCGCCTTCATCCCCTCGATCCGCGAATACTTCCACTTCTACGGCCTGTCCTACCAGAAGCTGGCGGTGGCCGCCCCCGATGCGCTGGTCATGCATCCCGGACCGATGAACCGCGGCGTCGAGATCGACAGCGAGCTGGCCGACGACATCGACCGCAGCGTGATCCTGGACCAGGTGGAGCTGGGCGTCGCCGTGCGCCAGGCCTGCCTGGACGTGCTCTGCCGCAACCTGCCAGCCTGATCCGTCGCCTGATCCCACAGCCGGCCCCCCGACAGCCGGACAGCCGGACAGCCGGACAGCCGAGGTTTTTCAGGGCCGGTCCCGCACCTGCCCGCCGCTTCTCCCCCAAGGGACATCTGCGTCATGCCCACGCCCGTCTTCGCCGAAACGACGCCCGACCGCAGCCCGATGCCCGGCCGGGTCGCCTATGTCAACGCCCGGCTGATCGATCCGGCGACCGGCACCGACCGCATCGGCACGCTGCTGACCGAGGGTGAGACCATCGTCGATATCGGCCAGGGCCTCTTCGCCGACGGCGTGCCCGAGGGCGTGCAGGTGGTGGACTGCACCGGCCTGGTGCTGGCGCCGGGCCTGGTCGACATGCATGTCCATCTGCGCGAGCCGGGCCACGAGCACAAGGAAACCATCGAAACCGGCAGCCGCGCCGCGGCGGCCGGCGGTGTCACCACCATCGCCTGCATGGCCAATACCGCGCCGGTGATCGACGACATCGCGCTGGTCGATTTCATCCGCCGGCGGGCGCGCGAGACGGGCCTCGTCAACGTGCTGCCGGTGGCCGCGATCACCAAGGGGCTGAAGGGTGAACAGCTGGTCGAGATGGGCCTGCTGGCCGAAGCCGGCGCCGCCTATTTCAGCGATGACGGCCTGCCGGTCCGCGACACGCTGGTGATGCGCCGGGCATTGTCTTATGCCGGCGGCATGGGCCTGCTGGTCGCCCAGCATGCCGAGGATCACAGCCTGGCCGGCTGCGGCTGCATGAACGAGGGCGAGACCGCCACCCGGCTCGGCCTGCCCGGCATCCCGTCGGCGGCCGAGACCGTGATCGTGGAGCGCGACATCCGCCTGCTGGAGCTGACCGGCGGCAAGGCCCGCTATCACGTCGCCCATATCTCCACCGCCGAGGCGGTGGAGGCCGTGCGCCAGGCCAAGCGCCGCGGCCTGCCGGTGACGGCAGAGGTCACCCCGCATCACTTCACGCTCGACGACCGCGCGGTCGGCGACTACCGGACCTTCGCCAAGATGGCGCCGCCGCTGCGCGCCGCCCGCGATGTCGACGCCATGATCGAAGGCCTGGCCGACGGCACGATCGATGCGGTCGCAACCGACCACGCCCCCCACGACCAGGACAGCAAGCGCGTGCCCTTCGCCCATGCCGCCAATGGCGTGGTCGGGCTGGAAACCATGCTGCCGCTGACCCTGGAACTGGTCCGCGACGGCCATATGTCGCTGATCGACGCGGTGGCGGCGATGACGCTGAAGCCGGCCGATCTGCTCGGCATCGCCGCCGGCCGGCTTGCAAAGGGCGCGCCCGCCGATCTGGTGCTGTTCTCCACCGAACATGAATGGGTGTTGAATGCGGCCCTGCTGCATTCGAAGTCCAAGAACACCCCCTTCGATGGCCGCACCCTGCGCGGCCGGGCGCTGCGGACCGTGGTCCGCGGCCGCACCGTCTTCCAGCTCGCCTGATCCCGCAGGCTCTCACCCCAGCCCCCTGATCCCCGCAGGAGCCCCCGCCCATGGCCGCAGAGACCGCCCCCTGGCTGCTCGTCATCGCCGCCCTGGGCGGCTATCTGCTGGGCGCCATCCCCTTCGGTCTGGTGCTGACCCGCATGGCCGGGCTCGGCGATGTCCGCAAGATCGGCTCGGGCAATATCGGTGCCACCAATGTGCTGCGCACCGGCAACAAGCCCCTGGCGCTGGCGACGCTGATCCTGGACAGCGGCAAGGGGGCGGCCGCCACCCTGATCGCGCTGGCCCTGCTCGGCCCCGATGCGGCGCTGGCCGCCGCCGGCGGCTCGGTTCTGGGCCATCTCTTCCCGGTCTGGCTGGGCTTCAGGGGCGGCAAGGGCGTCGCCACCGGGCTCGGCGTGCTGCTGGCCGCCGACTGGCGGATCGGTCTTGCCGCCTGCGCCATCTGGCTGGCGACGGCTTTCCTCACCCGCTTCTCGTCGCTGGCGGCGTTGGTCGCCTTCGCCGCCGCCCCGGTGCTGTCGTGGTTCCTGGCCACGCCGGAGCTGGCCGGCGTCACGCTGTTCATCGCCGTGCTGGTCTTCATCCGCCACAAGACCAACATCGCCCGGCTGCTGGCCGGAACCGAACCGAAGATCGGGAAGAAGAAGGACGGGGCCGGGACGGATCAGGCGGAGGGCTGATCCGGCCAGGCGTCCCCGATCGCGGCCACGATGCGCGCAAGATTGGCCTCGTCGGTCGCGAGCGCTACATGATCGCCTGCAACCTCCACCAGCCGGACATCCGGCGACACCCTGTCCCAGCCCAGAAGATGGCCATGCCCGGCATACGACGACCGGGTATGCGATGTCACGATCAGCAGCAGACGGCAGTGAAGCCGTCCCGGCTGCCATCCCACGATCATGGCCCGGCGGATGGCCGAAATCAGCGCCCGTTCCACCCGGATCCGGTTCCGGCGTCCCGGTGCCGCCCGCCGGGCCATGGCCGCGACCAGCCTGAGCGGCCGATGGTCAGGCCTCTGCGCCAGGGTGAAGAACAGCTTCGACATCGGCTGGCCGATCCCGCGAACCAGCCGACGTCGGAAACCCGGCGACGGTTCGGGGATCCTGCCCGCCTGCAGCAGGGATGCCGCATCGTCATGACTGGCGACGATGTCGCCGACCACCACCATCCCGGCTGTCAGCCCCCGTGACGCCAGGATCTGCGCCGCGGCGACCGCCAGCCGCCCGCCGAAGGACAGACCGACCAGGCCGAAATCGGGTGTGGCGCCGCCGGGTCCGGCAGCACCGGTCAGATGGGCGGCGATCCTGTCGGCCACCTCCGCCGCCAGATCCTCGATGCTCCGCCGCCTGGACAATTCCGCATCCAGGTCCGGCAGGGCCACCAGACGCACCGTCGCCATCCCGGCGCAGCGCGCGGCCAGGACGATCAGATGCCGGGCCATGCCCATCACCCCCGGCACGAAGAACAGCATCCGGGCGGTCGCGGCACCCAAGGGGTCGCGCAACGCCCGGCGCAGATCGGCCGGGGTCATCGCGCCGTTCAGCAGGGTGACCGGCAGCGGCCGACCGGCCAGCGTTTCGACCCGTGCGGCGAAGCGCATCAGCTCCAGGCTGTCGCCGCCCAGTTCAGAGAAGGTGACGCCGGCCTGTGGGGCAGAGGCGCCGAACATCTCGGCCCAGGCCCTGTCGACGGCATCGGCGAGCGCGGGTTCACCCGTCCCGCCGGCCGGTTCCGGCACGGGCGGCGCAGAAGGTGCCGCCCCCAACCCGGCCAGGCCGTCGGCAAGGCTGCGGCCATCCAGCTTGAAATTGGCCAGCCGCGGCAGTTCCGCCATCACCAGCAGACGCCGCGGCACCAGATGCGGCGGCAGCTCCGCAGCCAGCCGGCCGCGCAGGGCCACAGGGTCGATCAGCCGCCCCGGCGCCGGCACCACCACCCCCGCCAGGGCCGTCTCGCCCTGCGGTGTCCGGTCCGGCAGAACCGCGGCATCCCCCACCCCCGGCAGGGCGCGCAGGGCCGCCTCCACCTCGGCCGGCTCCACCCGATGGCCGCGGATCTTGAGCTGACCATCCGCCCGGCCCAGGAATTCCAGCTGCCCGTCGGCGCGGATCCGGCCCAGATCGCCCGGCCGCAGCCGCCGTGCCCCCGGCGCCACATCGCCGCCGGTCAGAAAGGTGGCGGCGGTCAGCTCCGGATCCCGCCAATAGCCTGCGGCCATATAGCGGCTTTCGACCTCGATCTCCCCGATTTCGCCATCCGGAACCGGCCGGCCCGCGGCATCCACCAGCCGCATGCGCCGATCTGCAACCGGCCAGCCGACCGGCACCACCCCGGCGGTGGGGCAGGTCTCGCGATCGATCAGCCAGTGCCGGTAGATGGTGGCATTCTCGGTGGAGCCGATGCCGACATAGATCCGGGCATCGGCCGGCGCATCGGCAAAGACGCGCGCCAGATCGGCGGCAAGGATGCGCTCCCCCGCCAGATAGGCGACACGGATGCCGCCCAGCGCCGCCGGGCCGGCCCCGCCATCGGCCAGGACACGCAGCACCGTCGGCATGGCGTGAAAGATGGTCGGGCGGGTGGCCGCGAAGCGCCGGCCGGCGGCGGCGACGCCTTCGGTTCTCAGATCCACCGGAATGACGGCGGCCCCGGCCAGCAGCGCGCCATACATGTCGCGAATGGCACCGTTGACCGCCGGCGAATACAGCCAGGTCAGGCGATCGGCGGCAGAGATGTCCAGAACGTCCCGATACTGAAAAACGTCGTGCAGCAGCCCCCTCTGGGTCTGCCAGACCCCCTTGGGGCGGCCGGTGGAGCCGGAGGTGTACAGAACATAGGCGGCATCATCCGGCCCGCCCCGGGGCGACCAGCCGGCCGGCGGCGGCGCCAGATCGTCGATGGCGAGCACCGTGGCCCCTGCGGCCGTGGCCGCCGCCATCAGCTCCGGCCGCCCGGCTGCGGTCGCCCGATCGGTCAGCACCAGCCGCACCCCGGCATGGCCCAGGATCAGCTCGTTGCGGGCTGCGGGAAAGGAGGGATCGATCGGCACATAGGGCCGCCCGGCCGCAAGCGCCCCCAGCAGGGCCGCCAGGCAGCCGGCCGAGGCGGGGATCGCCACCGCCACAGGCTCCGGCTCCTCTCTGGCCGGCCCCTCTCCGGCCACCCCCTCTCTGGCCGCCGCCCTCCGGCCGTCGACCGCCCAGGCGATCCGCAGCGCCTGTCCCAGCAGGTCGCCATAAGTCGTCGCAGCCCCGGGCCCCAGAACCGCAGGGGTGCTGGGGGCGCGGGTCGCCTGATCGGCAAAGACCGCGAAGACCGGCCGTTCCAGACGGTCGGGCGCGATCGGCACCAGCAGCGCCTCGGGCGTCGCGGCAGGCCCCCCGGTCATGTCGCCACCCGGCGCAGCTGCCGCATCATCCGCGCCGCAGCCCGCAGATCCACCGACAGCGGCAGCACGCAGGCACTGGCCAGGACCAGGCCCCCGGCCCCCGGCCCGGCGCGCAGCCGGTCCACCACCGCAGCCAGATCGCGGCCGCCCCGGCCGATCAGCCGGTGGTCAAGCCCCACGGCCGGCAGGGCCCCGGCCAGCGCCTGTGCCGGCAGCGCTTCCAGCACGGCCTGATCCAGATGCACCGCCCAGCGCGCCACCCCGGCGGGCAGGGGCCACCAGGCTGCGGCATCGGCCTCGTGAAGATGCAGCATGTTGAACCCCAGCCCGTCCGCCGCGGCCATCACGCGGCGGTCGGTGTCGTCGATCGCGGCCGCCAGCCGGTCTCCGGCGGCACCTGCGGGCAGGGGCCAGCGGCCGTGGCCGCGATGCTTCGCGGCAAGATAGACCCCGTCGGCCCCCGCGGCCGCAATCGCCGCCACCAGCCGCACGGCCCGCCCGGCAACCGCGTCCAGCGCCGCCATCACGGCCTCGGGCGCCTCGGCCAGATGCCGGGCCAGCACATCCGCCGGTGCCAGCTGGGCCAGAACCGTCGCCGGGGCGAACAGCGTGGTCAGCAGCGGCACCGGCCGGGTGCGGGTCGCCGCCATATCGGCGGTCGCCTTCAGAACCGCCTGCTCGCGCGGATGCCAGGGGGCTGCCGCCGCGGCCTGCCCGACCCCCGCCCAGTCCGCGACGGCCGCGACCGGGCGGTGCAGAATGGTGCGCAGGCCCACCGGATCCGGCCGCCAGCAATCCGTCAGGCCGAAAGCCGCCGCCTGCCAGGTGCCGGCCGGGGTCAGCTTGATCAGGTCGCCCTCAAGCCGGCGGTCCAGATCACGCGTGGCGGTGACCAGGGCCGGGGCGGAGACGTCACGCCGCGGATGATGTCGCCACAGCGCGACCTTCGTCCGGCGCCCATCCGCCCGCCATCCTGTCCCGGCTCTGCCAGACACGGTCTCACCTCTCATTATCTGCTTGTCTGCGGATCTGCCTGGTATGAAGACCGCCGCACCCTACCCCGAGCCGCGCCCCCGCGGCCAGACCGGAGCGGCAGGTTCCGGCGCCGCCCGGTGTTGAATCTACAACTGAAAAGCGACATACGCGCATAATTCCTGGATCATTGACGCGCAACGGGATGCACATGCATCCTGTGGCCCATGTCCAGAACCCGCGTCGGCGGGCTGACGCGGGCGGAGCGCCTCGACTGGTTGAGGTTGATCCGGACCGAGCAGGTCGGCCCCATCACCTTTTTCGACCTGCTCGACCGCTACGGCAATGCCGCGGCGGCGCTGGAGGCCATTCCGGAGCTGGCGAAACGCGGCGGCAGGTCCCGGCCACTGACCCCGCCCTCGCGCAGCGCGGCAGAGGCGGAACTGCGCCGGATCACCGCGGCCGGCGCCCGGCTGGTGGCATTGGGCGAGCCCGGCTATCCGCCGCCGCTCGCCCGCATCCCCGACCCGCCGCCCCTGCTTCAGATCCGCGGTCATGATGCCGTCGCCACCGCACCGGCGGTGGCCCTGGTCGGCGCCCGGTCCGCCGCCCTGCCCGCCATGCGCCTCGCCGGCCGCATCGCCGCGGATCTGGCCGCGGCGGGTGTGGTGGTGGTCTCAGGCCTTGCCCGCGGCATCGATGCCGCCGCCCATGACGGTGCCCTGCGCGCCGGCCCGGGCGGTGCCGGGACGATGGCGGTGGTGGCGGGCGGGATCGATGTGGTCTACCCGCCGGAACACGCCGCCCTCCAGGCGCGCATCGCGGCCGAAGGGCTGCTGGTCGCCGAACAGCCGCCGGGCACCGAACCCCAGGCCCGTCATTTTCCCCGCCGCAACCGGATCGTCGCCGGTGCCACACTCGCCACCGTGGTGGTCGAAGCGGCGCCGCGCTCGGGCTCTCTGATCACGGCCCGGCTTGCGGGCGATTATGGCCGCGAAGTGCTGGCGGTGCCGGGCTCCCCCGCCGATCCGCGTTCGGAAGGCGCCAACCGGCTGATCCGCGACGGCGCAACCCTGGTCCGCGATGCCGCCGACGTGCTGGAGGCGATCCGCCCGCTGATCGACCGGCCGCTTGCCGAACCGGTCATGGAGACGGCCGTCGCCCCGCCGCCCATGGCCCCGGATCCGGCGGAACTCGACCGTGCCCGACGCGAAATTCCCCGCCGGATCGGCGCGTTTGCCGCACGTCTCGACGATCTCGTCCATGAGTCCGGCTTGACGGCGGCGACCATTCTCACGATTTTGTTGGAACTGGAACTTGCCGGGCGGCTCGATCGCCTGCCCGGACAGAAAGTGTCGCTGAGCATGGGCTGATCCCCGCGCCCCGGCCGCGGCGCGAGGAAGGCCCGACGTTCCCTTCGTCAGATGGGTACCGGCGGGTCCGTTGAAGCGCGGAGACCAGCAAGGCAGCTCATGAAGGTCGTCGTCGTCGAATCGCCTGCGAAAGCCAAGACGATCAACAAGTATCTCGGCGATGACTTCAAGGTCCTCGCGAGCTACGGCCATGTCAGCGATCTGCCGGCCAAGGATGGATCGGTGCGTCCGGACGAGGACTTCGCGATGACCTACGAGGTCGATCCGAAGTCCGAACAGCATCTGAAGGCCATCGCCAGCGCGCTCAAGGGCGCCGATCAGCTCTTCCTCGCCACCGACCCGGATCGCGAGGGCGAGGCGATCAGCTGGCATGTCCACAATGCCCTCACCCGGCGCGGCGCGCTCAAGGGCGTGCCGGTCAAGCGGGTGGTGTTCCACGAGATCACCAAAAGCGCGGTGCAGAAGGCGATCGCCAACCCGCGCGACATCGACATGAACCTGGTCAACGCCCAGCAGGCGCGCCGGGCGCTGGACTATCTGGTCGGCTTCAACCTGTCGCCGGTGCTGTGGCGCAAGCTGCCCGGCTCCCGCTCGGCCGGCCGCGTCCAGTCTGTGGCGCTGCGGCTGATCTGCGAGCGCGAGGCCGAGATCGAGGCCTTCCGCAGCCGGGAATACTGGACGATCGATGCCGAATTCGCCGCAGGCGAGCGCCGGCTGCTCGCCCGGCTGCACGCGCTCGACGGCAAGAAGCTCGACAAATTCGCCCTCGGCTCCGAGGAAGAGACCAAGGCTGTGCTGGGCAGGCTGGAGGCGCTCTCCGACTGGCGCGTCTCCGACGTCGAGCGCAAGCAGGGCCGCCGCAACCCGGCGCCCCCCTTCACCACCTCGACCCTGCAGCAGGAAGCCAGCCGCAAGCTCGGCTTCTCGGCCAAAAAGACCATGCAGGTCGCCCAGAAGCTTTACGAGGGCATCTCGCTCGGCCGCGAGACCGTCGGTCTGATCACCTATATGCGAACCGACAGCGTCAACCTGTCGAACGAGGCGGTGGCCGCGATCCGCGACATGGTCGACCAGGTCCACGGGCCCCGCTACCTGCCCGACCGGCCGCGCAGCTTCGCCAACAAGGCCAAGAACGCCCAGGAAGCGCATGAAGCCGTGCGCCCGACCGACGTGTTCCGCCGACCGAAAGAGATCCGGTCCCATCTCGACGACGACCAGTTCCGGCTCTACGAGCTGATCTGGAAGCGCACGGTCGCCAGCCAGATGGCGGCGGCGATCCTGGATCAGGTCGCGATCGAGGTGACCGACGGTGCGAAGGTCGCGACCTTCCGCGCCACCGGCAGCGTCATCGCCTTCGACGGCTTCCTGGCGCTTTACCAGGAAGGCCGCGACGACGAGGAAGAGGACGAGGAAAAGCGTCTGCCGAATTTCGAGCGGGCCGAACCGCTCGATCGTGGCCCGCTGAAATCCGACCAGCATTTCACCGAGCCGCCGCCGCGCTATACCGAAGCGACGCTGGTGAAGAAGCTCGAGGAACTGGGCATCGGCCGCCCGTCGACCTATGCCTCGATCATCTCGGTGCTTCAGGACCGCAACTATGTGGTGCTGGACAAGAAGCGCTTCGTGCCCGAAGACCGTGGCTGGCTGGTCACCGCCTTCCTGGTCAGCTTCTTCGACCGCTATGTCGAATATGATTTCACCGCCCGGCTCGAGAACGAACTCGACCAGGTGGCCGAAGGCGAGGTGGACTGGAAGGCCGTGCTGCGCGCCTTCTGGGACGCTTTCCACATGGCGATCGACGGCACCAGCGATCTGAAGATCTCCGACGTGCTGACGGCGGTCGAGGCGCGGCTCGAATCCCATGTCTTCCCCGACAAGGGTGACGGCAGCGATCCGCGCGCCTGTCCGGCCTGCGCCAATGGCCGGCTGTCGCTGCGCCTCGGCAAGTTCGGCTCTTTCGTCGCCTGCTCCAACTATCCTGAGTGCAAGTTCACCCGGCCGGTCGGCGGTGCCGCCGGCACCGGTGACGGGGCATCGGAAGCCGGCGCCACCGGGCTGGATGTCGGCCCCAAGCATCTGGGCGACGACCCGGCGACGGGCCTGCCCGTCACCCTGCGCAAGGGCCCCTATGGCGTCTATGTCCAGCTGGGCGACGGCGGCAAGGGGGAAGAAAAGCCCAAGCGCGCCTCGCTGCCCAAGGGGCTGACGCCCGAGGCGGTCACCCTCGACATCGCCCTCGGCCTGCTGGCCCTGCCGCGCGAGATCGGCCAGCACCCCGAGACCGGCGAGATGATCACCGCCGGCATCGGCCGGTTCGGCCCGTATCTGAAGCATAACGGCGCTTTCAAATCGCTCACTCCCGACGACGATGTGCTGACCATCGGCATCAACCGGGCGGTCGCCCTGCTCGCCGAGGCACCCAAGGGCCGCGGCGGTTCGGTCGCACCGCTGCGCGTGCTGGGCGAACATCCCTCGGGCGGCGAGATCGCGCTCTACAAGGGCCGCTACGGGCCTTATGTGAAGCATGGATCGGTGAACGCCACCCTGCCCCGCGCGGCCGATCCCGAGGCGCTGACGCTGGACGAGGCCGTGGCCCTGGTCGATGCCCGCGCGGCCGCGACCGGCAAGAAGGCAAAGCCGGCGAAGAAGGCGTCCGCATCGAAGGCCAAGGCCGAGAAGCCCGCGGCCAAGGCGACGAAGGCATCCACCGCCAAGGCCGCCACCGCCACCAAGGCCAAGGCCGCGCCGAAGCGCAAGGCCGCCGCAGCGGCCGAGCCCGACGAGGTGCCTTTCGACGATGCCGTGCCGGCGAAGGCGGCTGCGAGCAAGGCGGCGCCGAAGAAGGCGACCGCCCCCAAGGCGGCGGCTGCGAAGAAGCCCGCGCCGAAGAAGCCCTCGCCGAAGAAGGCTGCCGCGAAGACGAGTGCCGCCGGCTGAGGCCGGCGGCAACCTTTCGCGCCCCCGGATGTTCGCCCGAAACAGCGGGCACCGACCTCCAACCACTTGATCGCACACGGCAGGTTTGCGTGCCCACGGCTTGCGGGGCGGACGCGGGCGGCGTACCGTGCCGCAGGATGATGCCGGCCGTGCGTCCACGGGCGGCGCCCGCAGAGAAAGCCACCAGCAGCCTTGACCTCCTCCTCGGACGACGGCACCGACCGCCTGCCCACCCGCGAACAGATCCTGGCCTTCATCGCCGAGAGCGACCGACCGGTCGGCAAGCGCGAGATCGCGCGCGCCTTCAACATCACCGGCGGCGCCCGCATCGCGCTGAAACGGATCCTGCGCGAGTTGAAAGAGGACGGCACCCTGAAGCGCGCCGGGCCGCGCCGCGTCGCCGAACCCGGCGTCCTGCCCTCGGTGCTGGTGGTCGACGTGGTCTCCATCGACGACGAGACCGGGGAGGCCGAAGCCCGGCCGGCGGTCTGGGACGACGACGAGCGCGGGCCCCCGCCGCCGATCGTGGTGCTGCGCGAAGGCGGTCTGCGCCCACGTGACGAGGCGGCCCCCGGCTTCGGCGACCGGCTGCTGGTCCGCCTGCATCGCGGCGATGCCGATGCCTATGAAGCCCGCGTGATCCGCCGGCTGGAAACCCGGTCGCGCCGGGTGACCGGGGCCATCCGCTCGATCGATTACGGCTGGCGGCTGATCCCGGCCGACCGCCGTGCCAAGACCGATTATTCGATCGAAGAGGCAGATCTGGGCGGCGCCGAGGACGGCGAATTCGTCGTGGCCGAAACCCTGCCCGGCCGGCGGCTGGGCCTGCCGCGGGCCCGGGTGGTGAAGCGGCTGGGCCAGGAGCAGACGGCGCCCGCCATCATCGACCTTGCGATCGAGGCCCACGGCATCCCCGATCACTTCCCGGCCGCCGCCGTGCGCGAGGCCGAGGCGGCGACGGCGCCGAAACTCTCCGCCGGTCGCGAGGATCTGCGCTCCATCCCCTTCGTCACCATCGACGGCGAGGATGCCCGCGACTTCGACGATGCGGTCCATGCCGAGCCCGACCCGGATCCGACCAATCCCGACGGCCACATCATCCGGGTCGCGATCGCCGATGTCGCCCATTACGTCACCGCCGGCAGCGCGCTCGACCGGTCGGCCGAAGAGCGCGGCAATTCGGTCTACTTCCCCGACCGGGTGGTGCCGATGCTGCCGGAAGCGCTGTCCAACGGGCTGTGCTCGCTGCGCCCGCACGAGGATCGCTACTGCCTGGCCGCGATGATGCGCATCGACGGCCAGGGCACCCTGCTGGAACACCGCTTCGTGCGCGGGCTGATGCGCTCGGCCGCGCGGCTGACCTATAACCGGGTTCAGGCTGCGCATGAGGGCCGGCCCGATGCCGAGATCGAGCCGCTGATGGCGCCGGTCATCCAGCCGCTCTATGCCGCCTTCCAGGTGCTGGATGCCGCCCGGCGCCGGCGCGGCGCGCTCGAGATCGACATGCCCGAACGCCGGGTGGTCATGGACGAGACCGGCCGGGTGACCGATATCCGCACCCGCCAGCGCTTCGACGCCCACAAGCTGATCGAAGAGTTCATGATCCTGGCCAATGTGGCCGCCGCCGACACGCTGCTTCGCCGCAACCGGCCCTGCCTGTTCCGCGTCCACGACCAGCCGCCGGCCGACAAGGTCTCGGTGCTGCGCGACTATGTGAAGTCGCTGGGCCTCAGCTTCACCAATTCGGTGCATGTCGACCCGCGCGACTTCAACCGCCTGCTCAAGGCGGTGGCGAACACGCCGCTGGAGCATCAGGTGAACACCACCGTACTCCGCAGCCAGTCGCAGGCGACCTACAGCCCCGACAATATCGGCCATTTCGGCCTGTCGCTGGAACGCTACGCCCATTTCACCTCGCCGATCCGGCGCTATGCCGATCTGATCGTGCACCGGTCGCTGATCAAGGCGCTGAACCTCGGCGCCGACGGGCTGGACGGGGCGGCCGCCGACGGTCTGCATGCGCTGGGCGAACATCTGTCGATCACCGAGCGCCGCGCCGACCTGGCCGAGCGCGAGGTGACCAACCGCCTGCTGGTGGTGTTCCTGGCCAACCGGGTGGGCGCCACCTTCGGCGGCCGCATCACCGGCGTCCACGGCGTCGGCCTGTTCGTCGAACTGGACGAGACCGGGGCCGACGGCTTCGTGCCGATCTCTACCCTCGGCCGCGAATTCTTCATCCTGGATCCGTCGGAACAGGCGCTGATCGGCGAACGCTCTGGCATGCGCTTCACCCTGGGCGACCGGGTCGAGGTGCGGCTGCGCGAGGCCGATATCGTGGCAGGCGGGCTGCTGTTCGAACTGATCGAAGGCGGCCGTGCCGGCAAGCCGCCGACCCCGGGCCAGGTCAAGCGCCTGAAGGCCATCGCCCGCGAGGTGGCGGCCGAACGGGCCCGCAACCGCCGCGACGGCGGCGGCGGCCGGGGTCCGAAAACCGGCCGCAACCAGAACGGCCGCCATGGGGGATCGAGGAGACGCTGATGATCGAGAACCGGCTGCGCCGCATCATTCAGGAAGCGGACGGCTTCGCCGTCGGCACCTTCCTGATGTCCGACAGCGCCACATCGGCGGCGCTGATGGATGCCGCGGGCTACGATTTCCTGGCGATCGATCGCCAGCACGGCGTGATCGACGACGCCACCTGTCTGCGCCTGCTGGCCGAATGCGGCCGTCACGGCACCACGCCGATCGTGCGCATCCCGGCCAACCGGCCCGAGGATGCGATGCGGGCGCTGGACCATGGGGCGCTGGGCGTGATCGCACCGCTGATCGACGACGACGCCGGTGCGGCGATGCTGGCCGGCGCCTGCCGTTTCCCGCCCCGCGGCGGGCGCAGTTTCGGGCCGGTGCGCGCAGCCCCCATCCATGGCCGCAGCTATCTGCAGGCCATCGACGACAGCGTGCTCGCGATCGCGATGATCGAAACCCGCGCCGGGCTGGATGCGCTGGACCGGATTCTGGCCGTGCCCGGCCTGGATGCGATCTTCGTCGGCCCCAATGATCTGGGCCTGGCGCTCGGCCTGGGCTTCACCGGCGGCCGCACCGACACACAGCCGGCGCTGGCCGAAGCCGTGACCGGCATCGTCACCCGCGCCCGCGGTGCCGGCATTCCGGCCGGCATCCATTGCACCGATCCGGCGATGGCCCGGGCGATGCGCGGCCTTGGCTACCGCTTCGCCACGGTCGGCAGCGATCTTGGGCTGATGGCCCAGGCGGCCGCCGCCAGCGCCGACCAGTCCCGCGCCTCCTGACCTGCTGCTCCCCCTTTAGACCACGAAGGCCCACCCTTTCCATGTCCGTCCGTCCCGAGCATGCCGCCGCCGGTGCCGGCCAGCCGCCGATGTTGAAGCTTGCCCTGATCCTGGGGCTGCTTGCGGCCTTCGGGCCCCTGTCGATCGACATGTATCTGCCGGCCTTCCCGGCGATCGGCGCCGATCTGAAGGCGGATGCCGCGGCCGTGCAGGCGACGCTGGCGCTGTTCTTTATGGGCATCGCCGGTGGCCAGCTGGTCTATGGGCCGCTGGCCGACCGCTTCGGCCGACGGCGGCCGCTGCTGGCCGGCTGTCTGCTCTATGCAGCCGGCAGCATCGGCTGCGCGCTGGCCACCGATGTCGACCAGCTGATCGCCTTCCGTCTGGTGCAGGCGCTGGGCGGCTGTGCCGGCATGGTGATGTCGCGGGCGGTGATCCGCGATCTGTTCGATGAACGCCATTCGGCGGTGATGCTGGCCCGGCTGATGCTGGTGATGGGCGCCGCCCCCATCCTGGCACCGCTGATCGGCGGCCAGCTGCTGGAAATCGCCGGCTGGCGGGCGATCTTCTGGCTGCTCACGGGGGTGGGCGTGCTGGCGCTGGTGGTGGTGGCGCTGTTCCTGCCCGAAAGCCTGCCGGCCGAACGCCGCCGGCGCCAGGGGCCGGGAGAGATCGCCCTCACCTATCTGCGCTTCGCCATCGACCGGCGCTTCATCGCCCCGGCGCTCGCCAGCGGTGCGGCGATGGGGGCGATGTTCGCCTATATCTCGGGCTCGCCCTTCGTCTTCATCGAACTGCACCAGGTGCCGCCGGCCGCCTATGGCTGGCTGTTCGGCGCCAATGCCGCCGGCCTGATCCTGGCCTCGCAGTTCAATGCCCGGCTGGTGCGGCGCTCAAGCCCGGCACAGATCATGCGCCGGGCCAATCTGGTTCAGGCCGTGGCGGGGCTGGTGCTGGTGGCGGTGGCGATCAGTGCCGTTTCCACCCCCGGCACCGCGCTGGCGCTGGTGGCGATCATGCTGCCGCTGTTCCTGTGCATCGCCATGAACGGGCTGATCAATCCCAATGCCACCGCCGTGGCCATGGCCCCCTTCGGCGCCCGGGCCGGCAGTGCCGCCGCCCTGCTGGGGCTGATCCAGTTCGGCACCGGCGCCATCTCGGCCGCCATCGTCGGCGCGCTCGACGACGGCACGGCCTGGCCGATGGCGGCGGTCATCGCGGGCATGGGAATCGCCGGGGCGATCGCGGCCCGTCTGGCCGTCCATACGCCCCCGACGGTGAGGCGATGATTGCCATGCCCGGACGAAACCACTACTAATCGAAGAAGCGCGACCATCTTAAAACGCGAAACGGATTTGTGTTTTTCTCGTTTCGCGATGCGGCCCTCTCCACGCCAGACCTTGGAAGCTTGAGCGATGAGCAACATCCGTACCGAGCGCGTGATCGACGTTCACCACTGGACAGACCGGCTGTTCAGCTTCACGACGACGCGTGATCCGGCATTCCGCTTCGAAAACGGCCAGTTCACCATGATCGGGCTCGAGGTCAACGGCAAGCCGCTGCTTCGCGCCTACAGCGTCGCCAGCCCGAACTATGAAGAGACGCTGGAATTCCTCAGCATCAAGGTGCAGGACGGCCCGCTGACCTCCAGGCTTCAGCACATCAAGCGCGGCGACGCGCTGCTGGTCGGCGCCAAGCCGGTCGGCACGCTGGTGAAAGACAATCTGCGCCCGGGCCGCACGCTCTATATGCTGTCGACCGGCACCGGCCTTGCGCCCTTCATGAGCCTGATCCGCGATCCCGACGTCTATGACCGCTTCGAGAAGGTGGTCCTGACCCATACCTGCCGCGAGGTCAGCGAACTGGCCTATCACGACTACATCTCGAAAGAGATGCCGGCGCACGAATATTTCGGCGATGCGGTGCGGGAGCAGCTGATCTACTACCCCTCGGTGACCCGAGAGCCGTTCCGCAACCAGGGCCGGATCACCGACCTGATCGACAGCGGCAAGCTGTTCACCGATATCGGCCTGCCGGAATTCACGCCCGAGCATGACCGGATCATGATCTGCGGCAGCCCGGAAATGCTCGCCGACCTGCAGAAGCGGGCTGAAGACCGCGGCTTCACCGAGGGCAATACCAGCCGCCCCGGCGAGTATGTGATCGAGAAGGCCTTCGTCGACCGCTGATCGGCGCGCCACCGTCAGGCCCCGGCCCGGCTCAGCCGGCCGGGGATGGCGCAGACGGCCTGCAGACGACATCCCGCCGCCGGGCCGGCAGCTCGGCACTTTCCAGCAGCTCCCAGAGCGGCAGGGACAGCGGCGGCACCACCCGCCAGTGGAAGGCGACCAGCAGCCGGGTCACCACCGGCCTGGCGCCCTCGCCGCCGCCCTGGCCCAGCGGCAGCACCATCCGGGCATAATGCAGCCGGCGCCGGCTGCCGGGCCGCACATAGAGCGCCAGCGCCAGCCAGCACAGCCCCTCGGCCGTGGAGGGCCCATAGGTGGCGGCGGCGCGGCTGCGCAGCTCTTCCGGCAGCGCGTCGGGCAGCTCGCGCCCGGTCAGATCCCGATCGAACATCTCACGCAGGCGCTCGCCCGCCGTGCGCACCCGCCAGCGATCGGCGGCCAGCACGTCGAGCAGCATCAGCCGGGGCAGGATCCGGCGCAGCGCCTGCGGATCGACGGCAGACGGGGGCGGCAGAGCCGCTGAAGACGGCCGCCAGTCGCGCCAGAGGTCGAACAGGGTCGCGAAGGCGCCCCTCCGCCCCAGCAGCCGCCGGAACCCCTCTTCACCGACTTCGTATGCCACCGCAATTCCCCGGTCTGGTCCGGGCAGCCGGTCTGGGGCCTGCCTCGGCATGCAGCCTGCAGCTTAGCCGCACCGGGGTGAAATGGGCAGTGACGCCTTGGAAAGCATCACAACCGGACACGGCGCTTGACAAGGCTGCGCCCATGAATAAGGTGCACGTCTCTACGTCCGGCGCCGACGTTACGGCGCCGTCAACGAACACCCGCGCGATCGGCCGCCAGCCGGTCGCCCGCCCCCGGGAGACCGGGGGACGGCGGGGCGCCGGTGGCCCTGATGCCGCCGCCCTCCGGGGCAACCGGATAGCGATACGAGGATTGAGCGATGGCCAAGCCCGCCACCGTGCAGATCAAGCTGGTCAGCTCCGAGGGGACCGGCTTCTTCTACGTGACCAAGAAGAACCCGCGCACCCAGACCGAGAAGCTCCAGCTGCGCAAGTACGACCCGAAGCTGCGCAAGCACGTGCTGTTCAAGGAAGCCAAGATCAAGTGATCCCGGCCTCCCTTCGGGGAGGATGCGGATCGCTCAGGCGACCGACGACGCGAAAAAGGCCGCATGCCCGACCCGGGTACGCGGCCTTTTCATTTGGCGGACACGTCGTTCGGCAGATCCGGGCGGCCCGGAAGCAGATCAGGTGGGCCGGTCGAAGATGAAGCAGTCGCGCCCGGCGGCCTTGGCCCGATAGAGCGCCTGATCGGCGCGGCGGAGCATGTCGTCGGCATCCTGGTCGGCCGCGATGCGCTCGGCCCCGCCCAGGCTGGCGGTGACGGTGACCTTGGTGCCCTCGTCGTCGATCACGATCGGCTGGCCCGAGATCACCGACCGGACCCGCTCGGCCACTTCCCGCGCCGAGCGGTGGTCGCTGTCGGGCAGCACCATCACGAATTCCTCGCCGCCATAGCGGGCCACCAGATCGACGCCGCGGACATGGCGGCTCATCCGGTCGGCGATCGCCTGCAGCACCCGGTCGCCGGCATCGTGGCCATAGGTGTCGTTCAGCTGCTTGAAGCGGTCGATATCCAGCATCAGCACCGCCAGCGGGCGGCCGTCATGGCCGGCACGCATGAACATCCGGTGCAGATGCGCCGACAGATAGCGGCGGTTGTACAGCCCCGTCAGGCCGTCGGTGGCGGCCAGGGCGATGGAGCGCTGATAATTCTGCCGCAGCCGGTCCTGATAGCGCTTGCGGCGGACCTGGGTGCGCACCCGCGCGCCCAGCTCGTTCACGTCCAGCGGCATCATCAGATAGTCGTTCACGCCCAGATCCAGCGCCTTGGCCATGCGCTCGACATCGTCATGCCCCACGATCACCAGGATCGGGGTCTGGCGGGTCTCGTCGATCGCCCGCAGCTGGCTGCACAGGCGCAGCGGATCGAAGCTTTCGATCAGCAGGTTGATCACGATCAGGTCGAAACCGGCGGTGCGCGCCAGATCCAGCGCCTCGGTCGCCGTGCCGACCGCCGAGACGCTGTGCGTGCGCTTCAGCCGGTCGGCCAGAAAGTCGCGCTCGATCTCGCTGTCGTCCACCACCAGCACGCGGGCATTGTCGCCGCTTTCGTCCAGCGGCAGCGGCGCTGTGGCGCCGACCCCGAAATCCGAGATGGTCTGCTCGCGCAGGCGCAGCTCGTCGAGCATCATCTTGAGCCGGGTGAGAGAGCGCACCCGCGCGAAGAGCGCCAGATCGTTGATCGGCTTGGTCAGGAAATCATCGGCGCCGGCTTCCAGCGCCCGCACCCGTTCCACGCTGTCGCTGAGGGCCGTGACCATCACCACGGGGATATGGGCGGTCTCGGGGTCGCTCTTCAGCCGGCGGCAGACCTCGTAGCCGTCCATGCCCGGCATCATGATGTCGAGCAGAACGATGTCCGGGGGATGGGCATGGGCACGGGCAAGCGCCATCTCGCCGTTCTGCGCCAGATCGACGTCGTAATACTCCGCCGCAAGCTTCGCTTCGAAGAGCTTGAGGTTGGGCAGGAGATCGTCGACCACCAGAACGCGACCGGGCATCGCCCCTCAATCCAGAAACTTGCGCACCGTTTCGAGGAACGGGGTCACCGAGATCGGCTTCGAGATATAGCCCTCACAGCCGGCATCCAGGATCTTCTCCTCGTCGCCCTTCATCGCGAAGGCCGTGACCGCGATGATCGGGATCGTGCGGAGATCGTCGTCGGCCTTGATCCACTTGGTCACGTCCAGTCCTGACACTTCGGGCAACTGAATGTCCATCAGAATCAGATCGGGATGCTGATCCCGTGCGATCTTCAGGGCCTCCATGCCGTCACGGGTCTGCAGAGTCACGTAGCCGTTCGCCTCAAGGAGGTCATTGAACAGCTTCATGTTCAGTTCGTTGTCTTCGACGATCAGAACCGTCTTCGGCATGGCCAATTCCGCCCCGCGCCATCAGGAGGTCCCCTCGGCCGCCGCGGCGGCCCGACCTCACGTCGAACGGCCCGCGACCGGCGGTTCGCCTCGTACCGGCGCACGATGCCCGGTTCCGATGACCGCAGCAATCATTTTGTGGCCATCCGTCAGGCGGTGCAACATCATGCGTGCCCGGCGGGCCGTTTCCGATCATGCCCCAGGCCCGGTCAAGCACGAGGAGGACGACCACACATGTTGGACCCGGCTGCCGCAGATGATGGCTCCCGCATGCAGTCCCGGGTGCTCGTCGGCATCGATCTGGGCGGCACGAAGATCGCGGCAGTCGCCATCGAACGGGCAACGGGGCGAACGCTTGCACATTTGCGCATGCCGACGCCGCGTGGCGACTATGATGCCACGATACGGACCATCGACGAAATTGCCACCCGTGCCGAACAGGCGGCCGGGGTGACGGAGCGCCTGCCGCTGGGCATCGGCATGCCCGGCGCCATCAGCCCCAAAACGGGTCTGGTGAAGAACGCCAACTCCACCTGGCTGAACGGCCGGCCGCTGGACCGCGATTTCACGGCACGCACCGGCAGGGCCGTGCGGCTTGCCAATGATGCGAATTGCCTGGCGGTGTCGGAAGCCGTCGACGGGGCGGCGGCGGGGGCCCGTCTGGTCTTTGCCGCCATCCTGGGCACGGGCATCGGCGGCGGCATCGCCATCGATGGCCGGGTGCATGACGGTGCCGATGCGATCGCCGGCGAATGGGGCCATACCCCAATGCCCTGGGCCCAGCCCTGGAGCCGGGCCCCCGGCGAAACCCCGCCGCCGCAGGCCGCCGACCTGCCGGAACTGCCGGGCCCCGCCTGCTATTGCGGCCGGACCGGCTGCATCGAGACGCTGCTGTCGGGCCCGGGGCTTGCCCGCGATGCCGCCCGGCTGCGCGGGCTGGACGACGCCGCCGCCGCCCTGGAACGCAGCGCCGAGGCCGTGCTGGCGGCGGAAGGCGACGGCGCCCCCTGGGCGCTGGCGGCCGTGGCGCGCTGGCGCCACCGCTTCGGCCGGGCGCTGGCCATGATCGTCAACATCCTGGATCCGGATGTGATCGTGCTGGGTGGCGGGCTGTCGCAGGTGCCGGCGCTGGTGGCGGATCCCCAGCCTCTGGTCGCGCCCTGGCTGTTTTCCGACCGGATGCGCACGCCGGTGCGCATTGCGCGCCATGGCGACGACAGCGGCGTGCGCGGCGCCGCCCGGCTGTGGGACAGCGCCTGACCGCAGGATCGGCGGGCTGCGGCTCGGCACTGGACGCGACGCCCGCCGCGTGGGAACATGACCGGAACATCCGGCCGTTCCTGGCGAGTGCCACAGCCCATGTCCGCAGCCCCTGCCACCGGTGACGGCGGCACAGATCAGGCTTTCCCACCCGCAGGCTGCGCCCCTGCATCGGCCGCGGGGTGGCTGTGCCGCGACTGCGGATCCACCCGCATGGCCGAAGACGGCAGCCGGCGCTGCCCGGCCTGCGGTTCGGCGCGGATCGTGATCCATCCCGAACTGCACCGGCTGACCATCGCCCATGTCGATTGCGATGCCTTCTACGCCTCGGTCGAAAAGCGCGACCGGCCCGATCTGGCGCAACGGCCGGTGATCGTGGGCGGCGGCCATCGCGGTGTCGTCGCCACCTGTTGCTATCTGGCCCGGATGAAGGGCGTGCGCTCGGCCATGCCGATGTTCAAGGCGCGCGAGCTGTGCCCGGATGCGGTGGTGCTGCCGCCCGATATGGCGCGCTATCGCGAGGCGGGGCTGAAGATCCGCCGGCTGATGCGTGCCCTCACCCCGCTGGTCGAGCCCTTGTCGATCGACGAGGCCTATCTGGATCTGGCGCCGGAGGCGGGGGCGCCCGACAGCCGGGCCAGCCCCGCCCAGCGCCTGGCCGCCCTGGCCCGGCGGGTGGAGCGCGAGGTGGGGGTCACGGTCTCGGTCGGGCTCGGCCCCAACAAGTTTCTGGCCAAGCTGGCCTCGGAACTGGACAAGCCGCGCGGCTTTGCGGTGATCGGCGCGGCCGAAGCCGCCGCCTTCCTGGCCGACAAGCCGGTGCGCATGCTGTGGGGGGTGGGCCCGGCTTTCGAACGCCGGCTTGCCACCGACGGCATCACCCGGATCGGCCAGCTGCAATCGCTGGGGCCGCAGGCGCTGGCCCGCCGCTATGGCCGGATCGGCGCCCAGATCGCAGGCTTTGCCACGGGTCGCGACCCGCGGCGGGTTACGCCCTCGCGCCCGGCTAAAAGCGTGTCGGCCGAAACCACGCTGGCCCGCGACGAACGCGCCGCCGACCGCCTGGCCGAGTTGTTGCCGCCGCTGGCCGAACGGGTGGCGGCCCGTCTGGCCGGCAGCCATCTGGTGGCCGAAGGCGTGGTGCTGAAGCTGAAGACCGCCGATTTCCAGACCCTGACCCGCAGCCGGCGGCTGAAGGCGCCGACCGATCGATCGGCGCCCCTGATCGCCGCGGCGCAGGACCTGCTCGCCGCCGAGGCGACCGGCGATACCGCCTTCCGGCTGATCGGGCTCGGCGCCCAGCCGGTGCGCGACCGGGACGGCGATCCCGCCGCCCCGGATCTCTTCGGCCCCGGCTGACGGATTCGGCCCCGGCTGACAGGCTCGGTACCGGCTGACGGATCAGCCCGGCAGTGCGAAGGTCAGCGTGGTATGGGCCACGGGCTCGTCGTCGCCGTCGGAATAAAGCGACACCTCGCCATAGACCAGCCTGCGGCCGCACCGGATCAGCCGTGCTTCGGACAGCACGTCGACCATGGCCGGGCGGCGCAGGAAATTGATGTTCAGATTGCTGGTCACCGCCATCCGCGCCGGGCCCAGCCGGCCCATGATCGCGGCATAAAAGGTGACGTCGGCGAGCGTCGCCAGGGCCGGGCCGCTCAACGTGCCGCCGGGGCGGATCAGCTGCACCGTGGCCGGCAGGCGGCCACGGGCAACGCCGTCGTCGATCCGCTCGACACGGATGCCGAGCAGCTCGGCCATGGGCAATTCGTCACGAATGATCTGATTGAAGGCGTCCGGACGGATCCGGTCGAGGCCGGGTTCGACCATAACAGTCATGGATGGCGTCTCTCTATTCGGGACGCCCCGGGGGACGGGCTATGTCAATCGCACGATTCCGCCGCCGGCCGGTTTTCTACCGAGACGAGACGAGCAGATATCGCAAATTCACCATAATCTATATCGAATCGCCGGACGACCCCGTTCGGCTGGATCTGGTAAAGAAGTTCGTAGATCGGCGTCTCCGACCGATCATCGGGTTTGAAGAAGGCCAGTCGCATCGGGATGACGGTCGCCGTGCGCAGCGCATCGGCCGCCTCCCCCGCCTGGGACGGCCAGTCCTGGTCGGCCGCGATCTCCGTCGGCCGGCCGATATGGGCGCTCACGAAGGACAGGCTGTCCTGGCCCGATCCGGTCAGAACCTCGGCGCGGATGAAGGCTTCCCCGGCCTCCGCCGCCTGAAGCAGCCGCTCGGTATGGGCGGTGGGCAGCAGGGCGCCGGCCGGCACGCTCTCGGTCACGCCCGGCGGATTGGCGAAACGAAGTTTCGAAGGACGATCCGGTGACGTGCGATCGAGATGGGCGATGGCCAGTTCGACGCTCTCGCCGTTTTCTCGCTCTTCGTAACGAAACCGAAACCTTGTGCCATCGTCGGACTCCTCGGAATCGAACAGGATGTCCGACACCACCGGTTCCGCCTCGTCGAAATCGATCTCCATCCGGCTGGCCTGCAGCACCGACCAGCCGTCGCAGGCGCGATCGAAGATCACCGCCATATCACCCGCAACGCCGGCGATCGCGGCATCGGGCTGGGCTTTCAGCAGGCTCATCGCGTAATGCGCGCGGTGCGGCACCGAATGCGGGGCCGCCAGGGCCGCGGGCATCAGGGCCAGGGCGGTGCCGGCCGCCACCACGCATCCCAGGATCCCTTGCCCGATCCGGAACCGCCCTCCGGCTGCGATCAGGCGCGGCATCACGACCAGACGCGACATCACGGCTCGACGGGCGGCGGCGGAACGGCTGGGCAGAGGCATGGGCGAAAGCTCCGGGATCTGCGGTCGGGAAGACGTCTGCGGGGCGCAGGCCGCCGGCGCCGCGGGCGCAAGAGTGTGCCACGGGCGGAACCTGCCCGGAAGGCCCGCCCGCGCGGGCGGCTTCTCTCAGCGGCGGATCCCGCCATCCAGTGTTGCAACCGCGCCGTAAAGATCCGGCCGGCGATCGCGGAACAGCCCCCACGAGGCTCTCAGCCGGCGCGCCATCGCCAGATCCAGCTCTGCGGTCACCACCGCATCGCCGCTGCGCCCGGCCTCGGCCAGGATCGCGCCGGTCGGGTCGGCCACGAAGCTGGATCCATAGAAGGTGAGCGTGGCATCTCGCCCCGCCTCGGTCCCCACCCGGTTGGCGGCGATCACCGGCACGATATTGGCGCCGGCATGGCCCTGCATCACCCGCCGCCAATGGTCGCGGCTGTCCCAGTCCGGGGCCTGGGGCTCGGATCCGATCGCCGTCGGATAGAGCAGCAGTTCGGCCCCGGCCAGCGCCATCGCCCGCGCCGCTTCGGGAAACCACTGGTCCCAGCAGATCGCGGCGCCGATCCGCCCCAGCTTCGTGTCGAACACCCTGAAACCGGTGTCGCCGGGCGAGAAATAGAACTTCTCCTGATAGCCCGGCCCGTCGGGGATATGGCTCTTGCGGTAGAGGCCCAGCACCCGGCCGTCGGCATCGATCATCGCCAGGCTGTTGAAAAAGGCCTGGCCGGCGCGTTCGAAGAAGCTGACCGGGATCACCACCCCCAGTTCCGCCGCCAGGGCCGACAGCCGGGCGATCGCGGGATTGCCCTCATAGGGGCGTGCGGCATCGAACCAGGCCGGGTCCTGGTCCTTGCAGAAATAGGGCAGCTCGAACAGTTCCTGCGGCAGCACCAGCCGGGCGCCGGCCGCGGCGGCGGTGCGGATCATCTCCTCGACCCGGTCGAGGTTCCGGTCACGGTCGTCGGCGACCGCCATCTGCAGGGCGGCAACCGTCAGCAGGCCGTCGGTCATGTCGGAACTCCGTCTGCGGCGTCTGAAATCCGGGGCATATGATCCGTTCAGCCTATCCGGCGCCGGCCTCTCGCCGCAACCGAAGCCCTTGTGACAAGGCTGCGGCGCCGTGGCGATTCCGCAACAGCAGGTTTCCAATCCTGGACATAATTCCCCCCATGATCGACGAAGGGCGCTTTCTGCAATTGACGTTAACGTAAACGTTACTTAACCATCGAGTGGTCCGAGGGAATTCAATCCGGGTCGTACACCCGCTTTGGATACCGAAGACACATCCTGAAAGGGAATCTTTCCGGATCAAAAGAATCTCAATGGGGAAACGTCCGATGCACGCCCGTCCGCCCAGACGTCATCCGGGCCGCGCCGCCGCGGCCAGCCTGCCGACCCTTCTCGGCCTGCCCGCGCTTGCGGCGGCCCTGCTCGCCGCCGGCCCTGCCGGGGCTGCCGGCTTCTTCATTCAGGAACAGAGCGTCAAGGGCGTCGGCCGCGCCTTTGCCGGCGAAGCCGCCCTCGGTTCCGACGCCTCCACCGTCTTCACCAACCCGGCGGGCATGACCCGGCTCGACGGTCGCCAGGTTCAGCTGGGCGGCCATGTGCTGATCCTGAAGGCGGATCTGACCGATGCCGGCTCCACCGCCACCACCCTCGGCACCGGCGGTGCCGCGGTGCGCTATGGCGGCGCCAGTGGCGACCCCTTCGACACCACGCCCGTGCCGAATTTCTACGCCGCCATGCCGGTGGACGACGACAACCGGGTCTGGCTGGGTGTGGGCATCTCGGCCCCCTTCGGCCTGGTCGCCGACTATGGCGATGGCTGGTTCGGCCGATACGATTCGACCAAGACCGAACTCAAGACCATCGACATCGCCCCCAGCATCGCCTTCAAGGCCAGCGACTGGCTGTCGGTGGGCGGTGGCCTCGACATCCAGTATGCCGAGGCGACGCTCGAAAACGCGGTCGCCAACGGCCTCGCCCCGGGCGGGCCCAGCCCTGCGACCGACGGCCATGCCCGCGTCGAGGGCGATGACTGGAGCGTGGGCTACAATCTGGGTGTGATCTTCACCCCGGTGCCCCAGGCGCGGATCGGCCTGCATTACCGCTCGGCCATTTCCCACGACCTGAAGGGCACGGCCTCGCTCACCGATCTGACCGGCCCGCTGGCTGCGGCCAATTTCCGCTCCGACGGTCAGGCGGCCCTCGACCTGCCGGCCGTCGCCTCGGCGGCGGTGGCGGTGGATGTCACCGACCGGCTCACCCTGCTCGGCCAGGTCAACTTCTACGAATGGAGCCGGTTTGACGAGATCCGGGTGCAATTCTCCAACGGCCTGCCGGATTCGGTGAAGACCCAGAATTACGAAGACAGCTGGGGTGTCAGCCTCGGTGCCGAATACCGGCTGGATCCGGCCTGGACGCTGCGCGGCGGCGTGCAGTGGGACCAGACGCCGACGGTCGATGAATACCGCACCACCCGCACCCCCGATGCCGACCGGCTGTGGGTGGCGGCCGGTGCCAGCTGGGAAGTCTCGGACTGGATCGGCATCGACATGGCCTATGCCCACATCTTCGTCGACGACACCCGGATCGACCTGATCGAGCCGGGCATCGGCGGCACCGGCCAGGTCAATGTCCGCGCCGATGTGGAAAGCAGCATCGATATCGTCAGCCTTCAGGCGCGCCTGAAGTTCTGATCACCCGGCCCCCTCCCGCCGCCCTCGCCTCGCGCCCGCGACCTCCGCCTAGCGGAGGTCGTCGGCCGGGGCGGCCTCGATCAGGCCGGCATCCTCGGCCTCGGGCATCGGGGCGGGTTGCGGCAGGGCCACGGCCAGGCGGGCGAAGCCGCCGAAGGGGGCCAGCGCCGGGCAGGGCACCTGCTCGATCGCCGCGGTGGGCAGGGCCCTGGACAGGGCCTTCAGCGCCGCCGCATCATTGCCGTCTTCGAAGCCAGGCACCACCAGCCGGCGGCCGTCGCGCAGCAGGCTCAGATAGCTCGCCGGCAGCAGCCGCCCGGCCTCGTCCCGCGGCCGGCGCTTCGGCAGGGGCACCGGCACCACGCTCATCGGCATGCCGTCGGCCAGCGTCACCACCTCCAGCCGACGCCGGATCTCGGCCAAGGCGGCATGATCCGGATCGCCTTCGGGCGCCACTGCCACGGCAACCACCCCCGGCGCCAGAAAACGGACCACGCCGTCCAGATTGCCCGGCCGCTCGTCGCCCGAAAATCCGCCCGGCACCCAGACAACGCGGGTCGCGCCGAAGGTTGCGGCCAGATGCACGGCCATGGCCTCGCGGTCGGCCTCTCGCCCGCCGACCAGCACCTCGCTTGCAACCAGCACCCCGCCGCCATCGGCCGCGACCATGCCGGCACGGCCGTCGATGTCGAGCAGGATGCGGCCCACCGTCCCGTCGCCGGCCAGCGCCAGCAGGCGGCCGGCCACGTCGCAATCGTCATGATGATGGCTGCGGTCGACCGGCCATTCCACCGCGCAGGGCGCGCCATCGGCCGTCCGCCCCATCGACGGGCGGCGATCGGCAAAGCAGGCCAGGCTGCCTTCCCAGGACGACACCCCCACCCCGGCGCCGCAGCGCATCGAGGCGTCGGCAAGATCGCCGGCGCGGGCCAGCATGGCGACCTGGGTGTCGCGGGCCAGAATGCGGGCGGCCTCGGCGATGGCGAGGCCGGCATCGCGGGGATCGCTGATGCCGTCGGCCGCCGACGGCCAGACGGCAAGCCACAGCCGGGCCGGCTGGTCGGGGGCCGGCAGGTGGCAGGAGGGGTGCGGCGGGGCACCCGGATGCATGAACATCTCGGACATGAGGGCGTCTCCGCTCCGGAGCGCCGGGATGCTGGCAGGGCGATCATGACCGGGGGTGGCCCGCATAAACAGGCGGGGCCGGTCCTGCCCGGCATGTCGGGCCGCAGTCTCCGGCGTGAGGGGGATCGATCGTCGCTGGTGCGGATGGCGTGCCGCCGAGGTCGGGCCTTGCCTCGTCTGGTGTTCCGGTCGTTGCCGACGGCACGTCTGGTCGTGTCCCGGATCCCATCCTAGCGCGTGTGGGGGAAGAGGTGCAATCCGCAGCAGCACCCCGCCCCCTCCTCCATCCGAAGCCCGCCCCTATCCGAAGATCAGCCGCGCCGTTTCGCGCGCGATCACCGCCTCTTCATCGGTGTCGAGCGCCAGAACCAGCACCGGACTGTCGGCGGCCGAAATCACCGGGCCGTGGGCGGCATTGGCCGCCGGATCGAGCGTCACGCCCAGAAAGCCCAGATGGGCGGCGATGCGCGCCCGCATGGCGGCCGAATACCGTCCGATGCCGGCGGTGAACACCAGCACGTCCAGCCCGCCGATCGCCACCGCCACCGAGCCCGCCTCGCGCCCTGCACGATAGGCGAACAGGGCCATCGCCTCTTCGGCCTTCGGATCCGGGGAGGTCTCCAGCACGCGCATGTCGTCAGAGACACCCGACACGCCGAGCAGACCCGAGCGGGCATTCAGCAGCCGGTCGACCTCGGCCGCCGTCATGCCCCGGTCGCGGATCAGATGCAGCACCACGCCGGGGTCGATCGCCCCCGACCGCTTGCCCATCATCAGCCCGTCGAGCGCGGTAAAGCCCATGGTGGTCGCCACCGACCGCCGGGCGAGCATGCCGCAAAGGCTGGCGCCATGGCCCAGATGCGCCACGATCACCCGCCCGTCGGCGCGCGGGCCGGCATGATCCGGCAGCACATGGGCGATATGGGCGTAAGACAGGCCGTGGAAGCCATAGCGCAGCACGCCCTCGTCGCTCAGCTCCCGCGGGATCGGCATGGTCTGGGCGATCCGGGGCTGGCTGCGGTGAAAGGCGGTGTCGAAACAGGCGACCTGCGGCAGATCCGGCCACAGCTTCCGGGTGGCGGCGATGCCCGACAGATTGTGCGGCTGGTGATTGGGCGCCAGCGCCACGAAGCCTTCCAGCGCCGTGATCACCGCATCATCCACCACCACCGGCGCATCGAAGCGGGCACCGCCGTGGACCACGCGATGCCCCACCGCCGCCACTTCGCCCAGGTTGTGGACGACCGCCGCAATCCGGTCCAGCGCCCAGGCCGTCAGCCCGGCATGATCGGCCAGGCCTTCCGGCGGCTGGCCGATCTCCTCCAGATGCGCGCCGCGCCCCTTGGCCGACGGGCCCCTCAGCGTGCCGATGGATTCGACCTCGGCCCGGCCGATCTCCTCCATGTCCGACAGGCGGACGACGCCGAATTTCAGGCTCGACGAGCCGGCATTCACGGTGATGATCAGCTGTTCGGTCATGGCCGGGCCCCACGATGGACGAAGATCTGCGCCAGCGCCGCCGAGGCGAGGCGGGCGGCCGGGCCGTCGGCACGGCTGGTCAGCATGATAGGCACGCGCGCGCCCAGCACCAGGCCTGCGGCCTCGGCGCCGGCCAGGTGGATCAGCTGCTTGGCGACCATATTGCCGGCTTCCAGATCCGGGGTGACCAGAATGTCGGCATCGCCCGCCACCTCGGACACGATGCCCTTGGCCCGGGCCGCGGCTTTCGAGACCGCATTGTCGAAGGCGAGCGGGCCGTCGAGCAGGCCGCCGGTGATCTGGCCGCGATCGGCCATCTTGCACAGCGCCGCCGCTTCCAGCGTCGAGGCGATGGCCGGATAGACCGTCTCTACCGCCGACAGGATCGCGACCTTCGGCCGGTCGGTCCCCAGCGCCCGGACCAGATCGATGGCGTTCTGGACGATGTCGCGCTTGGCGGCGAGATCCGGATAGATGTTGATCGCCGCATCGGTCACGAAAAGCGGCTTGGGATAGGCCGGCACGTCCAGCGCGAAGACATGGCTCATCCGCCGGCCGGTGCGCAGGCCCGTCACCTTGTCGACGGCGGCGGCCATCACCTCGTCGGTGTGCAGCGCGCCCTTCATGATCGCCGCCGCCTCGCCCTCGCGCACCAGCGCCACCGCCCGTTCGGCGGCGGCATGGCTGTGCGGCTGGTCAACGATGCGGATGCCCGACAGGCTGCGTCCGGCGGCCTCTGCCGCCGCCCGGATCTTGGCCTCGGGGCCGATCAGGATCGGCTGGATCAGCCCGGCCGCCGCCGCATCCAGCGCGCCCTCGATCGAATTGGCATCGACCGGATGAACCACGGCGGTCGCGATCGGCGGCAGTTCCGCGGTGGCCGCCAGCAGGCGGCGATAGACCGGCCGGTTTTCGGGCGCCGCCGCCTCGGCGGCGACGGTCGCCTGCGGGGTTACGACGAAGGGCCGGTCGACGCGGATCTCTGCGGCACGAACCTCGGCCGAGCCGGTGGCGACCAGCCGGCCATCGGCCGCGACCACGGTCGCATCCAGGGTCAGGCGGCGATCGGCGCCCAGCGTGCGGACCACCAGCTTTGCGGTCAGCCGGTCACCGGCCGCCACCTGGCCGGTGCGGTCCAGCCGCGAGCCCAGGATTTCGGCGCCGGGGCCCGGCAGTTCGGCCGCGATCAGCAGGTCGATCATCAGCCCCGGCAGGGCGGCGAAGGCGGCGGCGCCGCGAAAGCCGGCATCGGCCGCGAGGGCCGGGTCGATATGGGCGGGGTCGATCTCGCGGGCGATCTCG
This sequence comes from Tistrella mobilis, assembly GCF_039634785.1. Lineage (NCBI taxonomy): Bacteria > Pseudomonadati > Pseudomonadota > Alphaproteobacteria > Geminicoccales > Geminicoccaceae > Tistrella > Tistrella mobilis. The sequence continues at coordinate 40,976 of NZ_JBBIAB010000018.1, forward strand.
CCCAGCCGGTCGGCAAGCGGCTGGCCTGCCTCGTGAACCAGGCAGGCGCTGTCGCCGGTGCGGATATCCTCGAACGGTCGGTTGGCGATCCTGAGCATGGGAACGGTCGGTTTCCGGGCCTCGTGTGGACGGACGCTTGGCTTGTTGCTTTGCACCATCCTCGCCGGAATGCGTGACGATTGCGACCGCGAGTTTGCCCCCGCGGCCGATCGTCCCGCCGCCCAGGGCGCCCGGTCAGGCCGCGTCGGCCGCCTTCTTCTTCGCAGCCGCCGCCCGGATGCGCGCCTCGGCCATGGCATCCGCCACTTCGGCGGTGGTACGGCCGGTTCTGGCCGCCTCGGCGAAGATCCGCGACATGGTGTCGCCGATGCCCTGAACCAGAGCCGTGGCCCGCGCCACGTCATAGCCCGCCGGCCCGTGCTCGACCGCGATGTTGATCACGCCGCCGGCATTGATCACGTAATCGGGGGCATAAAGCACGCCCCGATCGGCCAGCATCCGGGCATGGCGCGGTTCCGCCAGCTGGTTGTTGGCGGCACCGGCGACGATGCCGGCCTTGATCTCAGGGATGGTGCGGTCGTTCAGCACCGCGCCCAGCGCGCAGGGGGCATAGACATCGACCGGCTCGGCATGGATCACCGCCGGGTCGACGACGCGGGCGCCGGTGGCGGCCGCCACGCGGTCGGTGGCATCGCGGTGAATATCGGCCACCACCAGCCGGGCACCGGCCTCGTGCAGCCGCCGGGCCAGATCCGCCCCCACATGGCCCAGCCCCTGAACCGCCACGGTCACGCCGGTCAGCTCGTCGCTGCCGCGGGCATGGGCCAGCGCCGCGCGGATGCCCAGAAACACGCCCAGGGCCGTGAAGGGCGACGGGTCGCCGCTGGTTTCGGCCAGGCCCAGAACATGGCCGGTTTCGCGCCGCACATGGGCCATGTCGTCGGTGCCGATACCGACATCCTCGGCCGTGATGTAGCGGCCGGCCAGGCTTTCGACGAAACGGCCGAAAGCGCGCATCATCGCCGGCGTCTTGTCGCGGCGGGCATCGCCCAGGATGACGGCCTTGGCCCCGCCGAAATCCAGTCCCGCCATGGCGTTCTTATAGGTCATGCCGCGGGCAAGCCGCAGCACATCGGTCACGGCGGCGGCCTCGTCGGGGTAGGCCCACATCCGGCAGCCGCCGACACCGGGGCCCAGCACGGTGGAATGGAGGGCCACGATCGCCTTCAGCCCGGTTTCGGGATCATGGCCAAAGACCACCTGCTCGTGACCGTCGAACGCGGCACAAGAAAATACGGACATGTTTTCTCCCCTCCGGCCATCTTCCCAAGATGGCCGACTGTCTTCGCCGAAGCGAATTCTGTTGCTGTTGGGAGTCAATCTGTCACCGCGCCGCAGGGCTTTCAATCGCCCTCCGCATGCCCGTCTGAAATAGAGGGAAAGTTGCCGGCCGCCAATTCGGCGTCATTTTCCCTTCGAAAGCGTCCGGAAGAATGGGTAATAAAATTACCTGCCGTGACAGGGGGATTGGGGGGCGCTCAGCTCCCGCGATCGGCGATCTCGTCCTCGACCGCCTCGGGGTCGGCGCCGCGTTCGGCGATGTCGCGATCCAGATTGGCGATCACCCGCACCAGCAGCTCGCGCAGGGCATCGATCTCGCAGCTGGCCAGGCCGTCGATGGCGGCAATATTGGTTTCGGCGGCACAGGGCAGCAATTCGTGGCGCAGCGCCCGGCCGCGATCGGTCAGATAGACCAGGCTGCGGCGGCGGTCATGCACGTCGCGCTCGCGGCGCACCAGGCCGCGGCGCTCCATCAGCCTGAGCGCCGTCACCGTCGTCGGCTCCATCATCCGGATGCGCCGGCTGAGGTCGCGCTGGGTGATCCCCTCTTCCTGCCACAGGATGCGCAGGAAGAACCACATGCCCATGGTGACTTCGGTATCCGCCACCCGCATCTGCATGGCACGCAGATAGGCCCGATGGGCGTCGCGCACCAGATAGCCGATGCTCTCGAACAGCGGGAAATCCGCGCCGGCCATGGCCTGCTCGTAGACTTCGGCGGCCGGTCGCACGCCATGACCGGGTCTTCGAGGATCCGACGACACCATCAGTTGCTTCCGATCGTAAACAATGTCGCATTACGATTGAAGCATACCACGGCTATCGCCCCCGCCAAGGGGCTGGGCGCGTTCATTCTGCAGCCGGAGACCGGTCCCCGTCAGATCCGGCCCAGAACAGTCCACCATACGAGATCAAGCGGCCAGAGCAGCAGCATCGCCGCCAGCCCGAGCGCGATCATCGCCCGCGCCGCCGGGCCCTGGCCGATGCCCGACAGGCCAAGCGCCACGATCACCGGCGGCGACTGATAGGGCAGCAGGGCGGTGGAAAAGCCCAGCGCCTGGGTCATCAGCACCGTGTCGAGCGACAGCCCGGTCGCCTCCGCCAGCCGGGCGGCCAGCGGTGTCAGGATCGCAGGCGTGCCGTGCAGAGAGCCCAGCAGCCCGACCACGGTCGAGATCAGCCCCAGCTTGTAGACGTTGAGCGCATCGGCCCCGGGCTCGAAGCCGGCGAGATCGATCATCACCCCGCCCATGGCATCCCCCAGCCCCGCGGCCGAGATCACGGCCCCCAGCGACAGCATGGCGGCGATGAAGATCAGCGTGCCGACCGGCAGGCCGGTGCGGATGAAATCCGCCGGCACCAGGCGCAGGCCGGGGGTCAGGATCAGGGCCGCGGCCGAAAGCCCGACCCAGGCCGGCTTCAGCCCGTGCAGCCAGTCGGTCGCCCAAAGCGCCAGCGTTGCGCCCAGGATCAGCGCCAGCCGGCCCAGCGCCCGCGGATCGGCCGCCGCACCCGGCGCCATCGCGCCGGCCTCCCGCGGCGGCGGGGCGGGAAACAGCCGCACCAGCAGCACCACCAGCAGCACCGCCTTCAGGATGCCCAGCACCGGGAAATGCAGCGCCAGCCAGCCGCCATAGCTGAAATGATGGTCGTAGAGCGTTTCCGCCGCACCGGTCAGGATCATGTTCGGCACATTGGCCGGCAGAATGCCGAAGGGCGGAAAGAAGGTGCCCAGCGCCGCCGCCATCACCAGCCCGGTGCGGCCGGGATGGCCGGCGTCATAGCCCGCGCGCTCGGCCAGGGCCAGCGCGATCGGCACCAGCAGCGCCACCCGCCCCACCGCGGCCGGCACCAGAAAGGCGAGCAGCACGCCCGCCGCCACCATGCCGGCGATCAGCGCCGCGTAAGACGTGCCGAACACGCCCGCCGCCTGGCGGGCCAGACGGTCGGCCAGCCCCGCATGGCGCGCCGCCGCCCCGAAAACGAGGCCCGAGAGCACCAGCCAGAAGGCCCCGGAATGGAAGCCCGAAAACACCGTGTCGGGTGGTGCCACCCCCAGGATGGCGGCCCCGGCGAAGAACAGGATCGCGGCATAGGCCTCGGGTGCTGCCGCGGTCGCCACCAGCACCAGCATGGCGAGGGCGAGCCCGCCCGCCTGCCAGGCGGGGGCCACATCCCCGAAAATCCAGGGGGCGATCACGGCAAGCAGAAGCCCTGCCGCCGAGACGATCGGCGGCAGGGCGGCTGATATCGGGCCCGGCATTCTGCGTGGAGCGGCGGACACGGCCGGTCAGGCCGCCTCGCATTTCGCGCGCAGGGCGCGCGACACCCGCCCTGCCGGCGGCCGGCCCAGCTGGTCCGAGATGAACCAGCCGGCCTGCAGCACCGCATCGAAATCGATGCCGGTACGGATGCCCATGCCGTTCAGCATATAGAGCACGTCCTCGGTCGCGACATTGCCGGTCGCCCCCTTGGCATAGGGGCAGCCGCCGAGACCCGCGACCGAGGCATCGACCACGGCGATGCCTTCTTCCAGCGCCGCCAGGATATTGGCCAGGGCCTGGCCATAGGTGTCGTGGAAGTGCACCGCCAGCCGGTCGCGCGGCACCACGGCCGAAACGGTGTCGATCAGCGTCTTCACCTTGCCGGCGGTGCCGGTGCCGATCGTGTCGCCCAGCGAGACCTCGTAGCAGCCCATCTCGTAGAGCGCCTTCGACACCTCGGCCACCTTCGCCGGGTCGATCTCGCCCTCATAGGGGCAGCCGAGCACGCAGGACACATAGCCGCGCACCTGGGCGCCGGCCTCGCGCGCCCGCTCCACCACCGGGCGGAAGCGCTCAAGGCTTTCGGCGATGGTGCAGTTGATGTTGCGCTTGCTGAAGGCTTCCGATGCGGCGCCGAACACCGCGACCTCGTCGGCCCCCACCTCCAATGCGGACTCGAGCCCCTTCAGATTGGGGGTCAGCACGGGGTAGCGGGTGCCCGGGCGCCGGGTCAGGCCGCGCATCACCTCGGCATGATCGGCCATCTGCGGCACCCATTTCGGGCTGACGAAGGCGGTCGCCTCCACCGCGGGCAGGCCGGCCGCGGCCAGACGCTCGATCAGCTCGATCTTCACGGCCGTGGGCACGACCTCCTTCTCGTTCTGCAGGCCGTCGCGTGCGCCGACCTCGACGATCCGGACCTCGGAAGGCAGGGCCATGATCTCGTCCTCCGTCTGGAATTGCCTCACGCCTTGGCCTCGGCGGGGGCGAAGGCGATCAGCTCCGCCCCGTCCTCGACCAGGTCGCCCGCGGCATAATGGACCGCCTCGACCGTTCCGTCGACCGGGGCGGCGATGGTGTGTTCCATCTTCATCGCCTCCAGCACGATCAGCGGCGTGCCCTTGGTGACCGCGGCACCCGCCTCGGTCAGCACCTGCACCACCTTGCCCGGCATCGGCGCCACCAGCCGGCCGCCGCCCGCGCCCTCGTCACCCGTGAAGGCGAAGGGATCGAAGCGGTCGATCGCGGCATGCTCCCCCGCCGCCCAGACATGCACCCGGGCCCCGACCTCGGCGACCCGGGCGGTGAAGCGATGGCCGTCCAGATCGACGATCATCCGGCCGTCGGCCTCGATCGTGGCGCGGACCGGCCGTTCCGGCCCCTCGCCCACCGACACGCCATAGCCGGCGGCATGGAAATGCACCCGCACGGCGATTTCGCGTTCGCCGTCGCGGAAATGGTCGTCGACATGGCTGACCGCGTTCATCCGCCAGCCATCGGCGATCGCCCAGGGGCTGTGCGGATCGCTGGATGCCGCCGCCCGTTCCGCCGTCGCGCCGGCCAGCACCAGCAGCCGGTGGAGCGCCGCCGTCGCCAGCACCCGGTCCGAGACCGGCACCGGCCCGGGCAGCAGATCGGCGCGGTGCCGCTCGATGAAGCGGGTGTCGAGTTCCGCGGCGGCGAAGGCCGGATGGGCCGCCACCCGGCGCAGGAAGGCGAGATTGGTCTTCAGGCCCGCCACCTCGTAATCGGCCAGCGCCGCCTGCAGCCGCCGGATCGCCTCGTCCCGGTCGGCGCCGTGCACGATCAGCTTGGCGATCATCGGGTCGTAATGGATCGACACCTCGTCGCCGGCACGGACACCGCTGTCGACCCGGACCCCCGGCCCCATGGGCGGCACCAGATGGGCCAGCCGGCCGGTCGCCGGCAGGAAGTCGCCGTCGGGATCCTCGGCATAGAGCCGGACCTCGATCGCATGGCCATTGATGGTCAGCTCGTCCTGGGCCAGCGGCAGCGGCCGGCCATCGGCCACCTGCAGCTGCCAGTCGACGAGATCCTGGCCGGTGATCGCCTCGGTCACCGGATGCTCGACCTGCAGGCGGGTGTTCATCTCCATGAAATAGAAGGCGCCCTTGCCCTCGGGCGAGGCGTCGACGATGAACTCCACCGTGCCGGCACCGACATAGCCGATCGCCTGGGCCGCCTTCACCGCCGCCTCGCCCATGGCGCGGCGGGTCGCCTCGTCCATGCCCGGCGCCGGGGCCTCTTCCACCACCTTCTGATGGCGGCGCTGGATCGAACAGTCGCGCTCGAACAGATAGACCGCCTGGCCGCTCTGATCGGCGAAGACCTGGATTTCGATATGACGCGGCGTCACCAGATATTTTTCGATCAGCACCCGGTCGTCGCCGAAGCTCGCCGCCGCCTCGCGCTTGGCACCGGCCAGGGCCGCGGGGAATTCCGCCTCGGAATGCACCGCGCGCATGCCCTTGCCGCCGCCGCCGGCGGTGGCCTTGATCAGCACCGGCCAGCCGATCCGGCGGGCTTCCGACAGCAGCAGCTCCGGATCCTGATCCTCGCCGTGATAGCCGGGCACCAGCGGCACGCCGGCCTTTTCCATGATCCGCTTGGCGGCGCTCTTCGATCCCATCGCCCGGATGGCATCGGCGGGCGGGCCGATGAACACCACGCCGGCCGCGGCGCAGGCCTCGGCGAAGGCGTCGTTTTCGGACAGGAAGCCATAACCCGGGTGGATCGCCTGGGCGCCGGTGTCGCGGGCCGCCTTCAGGATCAGATCCGCCTTCAGGTAGCTGTCGCGCGCCGGCGCGGGCCCCAGCAGCACCGCCTCGTCGGCCATTTCGACATGGGCGGCGTTGCGGTCGGCCTCGGAACAGACCGCCACCGTGGCGATGCCGAGCCGGCGGCAGGTGCGGATCACGCGGCAGGCGATCTCACCGCGGTTGGCGATCAGGACTTTGCCGAACATGCGTGTCGGTCCCCGGTTCTGAAGTCTTGGCGTGAATGACGGAAGCGGCGGGTGTGTCGGGCGTCAGCCGCGCCAGGACGGCGTGCGCTTCTCAAGGAAGGCGGTCAGCCCCTCGCGCCCCTCGTCCGAGGCGCGGCGGTCGGCGATGCGGGCGGCGGTATCGGCCACCAGCGCGTCGTCGATCGGCCGGCCGGCAACCGCAAAGGCGAGATCCTTGGCGGCGGCCATGGCCTCGGGGCCGTTGGCGAGCATCAGCTGCACCAGCCGCTCGCCGGCCGCCTCCAGTTCCTCGGCGGCCACCACCTCGTGGATCAGCCCGATCTCGCGCGCCCGGTCGGCATCGATCGCCTCGGCGGTCACGAACAGCCGCCGGGCCCAGCGCAGGCCGATCGCGTTGATCACATAGGGGCTGATCACCGCCGGGATGATGCCGAGCTTGACCTCGGTCAGCGCGAATTTGGCCCTGGGCGTCGCGATCACGATGTCGCAGGCCGCAACCAGCCCCACGCCCCCGCCATAGGCCGCGCCCTGAACCAGGGCGACGGTCGGCTTGGACAGGTCGTTGAGCGCGCGGACCATCGCCCCCAGCTGGCCGGCATCGGCAAGGTTCTCCTCGCGGCCATAGCCGGCCATGCGCCGCATCCAGTTCAGGTCGGCACCGGCCGAGAAGCTCTTGCCCTCGGCGGCCAGCACCACCACCCGCACCGCGGGATCGGCATCCAGCGCCCGGAAGATCCGGGTCAGTTCCGCGATCAGCTTGTCGTCGAAGGCGTTGTGGATCTCGGGCCGCGCCATGGTGACGCGTGCGACACCCCGGTCATCGGTCGAGACGACCACGGCAACGGGAGAGGTATCGGTCATCGTCCGGGCATCCTCGATTGGCTGTGTGGCAGGGACGGAGGCGGGCGTCCGTCACATGCGGAACACGCCGAAGCGCGTCTGCTCGATGGGTGCGTTGAGCGAGGCGGACAGCCCCAGCCCCAGCACCCGGCGGGTGTCGGCCGGGTCGACGATGCCGTCGTCCCACAGCCGCGCCGAGGAATAATAGGGGTGGCCCTGAACCTCGTACTGCTCGCGGATCGGCGCCTTGAAGGCGTCCTCCTCGGCCGGATCCCACGCCTGACCGCGCTTTTCCATGGCGTCGCGCTTCACCTGGGCCAGCACGCTCGCCGCCTGCTCGCCGCCCATCACCGAGATGCGGGCATTGGGCCACATCCACAGGAAGCGCGGGCTGTAGGCGCGGCCGCACATGCCGTAATTGCCGGCGCCGAAGCTGCCGCCGATCAGCATGGTGAATTTCGGCACCTGGGCGCAGGCCACCGCGGTCACCATCTTGGCGCCGTCCTTGGCGATGCCGCCGCTTTCGTATTTCCGCCCGACCATGAAGCCGGTGATGTTCTGCAGGAACATCAGCGGAATGCCGCGCTGGGCGCAGAGTTCGATGAAATGCGCGCCCTTCTGGGCCGATTCCGAGAACAGGATGCCGTTATTGGCGACGATGCCGACCGGATAGCCGTAAAGATGGGCGAAGCCGGTGACCAGGGTCGTGCCGTAGAGCGCCTTGAACTCGTCGAATTCCGAGCCGTCGACCACGCGGGCGATCACCTCGCGCACGTCATAGGGCTTGCGGGAATCGCGCGGGATGATGCCGCCCAGCTCCGACGGGTCGTAGGCCGGATCGCGGGGCGTGGCCAGCGCCAGCGAGGCGGGCTTGCGCCAGTTCAGATCGGCCACGATCCGCCGGGCGATCTCCAGCGCATGGGCGTCGTTCTGGGCATAGTGGTCGGTCACGCCCGAGATGCGGGAATGCACGTCGGCGCCGCCCAGGTCCTCGGCCGTCACCACCTCGCCGGTGGCGGCCTTCACCAGCGGCGGGCCGCCCAGGAAGATGGTGCCCTGGTTGCGGACGATGATGGTCTCGTCCGACATCGCCGGCACATAGGCGCCGCCTGCGGTGCACGAGCCCATCACCACCGCGATCTGCGGGATGCCCATGGCCGACATATTGGCCTGGTTGTAGAAGATCCGGCCGAAATGTTCCTTGTCGGGGAAGACCTCGTCCTGCTGCGGCAGGTTGGCGCCGCCGCTGTCGACCAGATAGATGCAGGGCAGCCGGTTCTGCATCGCCACTTCCTGGGCGCGCAGATGCTTCTTCACCGTCATCGGGTAATAGGTGCCGCCCTTGACCGTGGCGTCATTGGCGACGATCACGCATTCCACGCCCGACACCCGGCCGATGCCGGTGATGATGCCGGCGCCCGGAATGTTTTCGCCATACATGCCGAAGGCCGCGAACTGCGACAGCTCCAGAAAGGGCGAGCCGGGATCGAGCAGCGCCCGCACGCGGTCGCGCGGCAGCAGCTTGCCGCGTGAGACATGGCGCTGCCGCGCCGCCTCGCCGCCGCCCGCCGCAATCCCGGCGACCTTGGCCTTCAGGTCGTCGACCTGGGCACGCATATGGGCGGCATTGTCGCGGAACTCGTCGGAGCGGGTGTTCACCGCGCTTCTGATCTGTCGCATGGCAGGCAGGTTCCCGGACGTCTAGGACTGAGGACGGAGACGGACTGAAGACAGGGTCCGACTGAAGACGGAGCCAGACTGAAGACGGGGTCAGGCAGCCGTGGCCGGATGGCGGTGGTCGGGCATGCTCACCAGCCGCCGGTTTCCAGCCAGCGATCCACCTGCGGCAGACGGTCGGCCCCGAAGAAGGGCTCGCCATCGACCAGGAAGAAGGGGCTGCCGAAAACCCCGCGCGCCACCGCGGCATCGCCGGCGGCACGGAGCTTCGCCTTGATCTCGTCGGAGCCGAGGGCGGCTAGGCAGGCCTCGCGGTCGAACCCGGCCTCGGCGGCGGTATCGGCAACGGCTTCCGGCGTCACCGGGCCGGTATCGGTCACGAAGACCTTGTCGTAGATCTTCAGCGCCAGACGCTTCGCGCCCTCCTGATCGATCGCATCGGCCCAATAGAAGGCGCGCGAGGCGGCGACCGGATTGAACGGGAAGGTCGACGGCATGTTGAGCGGCAGCCCGGCCAGCCTGGCGGAGCGCATGAAATCGCGCCGGGCATAGGGACCCTTCAGCGGATCCTCGATCGCGGCGCGGGTGCCGGTCAGCTTGAACACCGCGCCCACCAGGAAGGGGTGCCAGCGCACCGCCCGGCCGTGGCGGCCGGCCACGTCCTCGATCCGGTGGGCGGCGATATAGCCATAGGGCGAGGTGAAGTCGAAATAGAAGTCGATCGGCTCGGCCATGGTCGGGGCGTCTCCTCCGCACCGGTGGCGCCGGGTCTTGTGCGGCCCGGTCGCCCCCTCGTTTCGATCAGTCCGGCACTCAGGCGGCGAGCGCGCGGGCAATCACCAGCCGCTGAATGTCGCTGGTGCCCTCGTAAATCTGGCAGACGCGGACATCACGGTAAATCCGCTCCACCGGATACTCGGCCAGATAGCCATAGCCGCCCAGCGTCTGGATCGCCGACGAGCACACCCGCTCCGCCATCTCTGACGCGAAGAGCTTGGCCATCGAGGCCTCCTTCAGGCAGGGCAGGCCGGCATCGCGCATCTGGGCCGCGCGCACCACCATCAGCCGCGCCGCTTCCACCTGGGTCGCCATGTCGGCCAGGCGGAACGACACCGCCTGATGCTCGAAGATCTTCACGCCGAAGCTCTCGCGCTCCTGGGCGTACTGCACCGCATAGTCCAGCGCCGCCCGCGCCATGCCGACCGACTGGGACGCGATGCCGATGCGGCCGCCTTCCAGGTTCGACAGCGCGATTCTGTACCCCTCGCCCGGCTTGCCGAGCATCAGATCGGGGGTGAGCTTAAGATCCTCGAAGATGATCTGGCAGGTGTCGGAGGCGTGCTGGCCCAGCTTTTCCTCCACCCGTCCGACCTTATAGCCGGGGGTGTCGGTCGGCACGATGAAGGCCGAGATGCCCTTCTTGCCCGCCGCCGGGTCGGTCACCGCAAACACGATGGCGACATCGGCATTGGCGCCCGAGGTGATGAACTGCTTGGTGCCGTTCAGCGACCAGACGCCGTTTTCGAACACCGCCCGGGTCTTGAGCGCGCTTGCATCCGATCCGGCCTGGGGCTCGGTCAGGCAGAAGGCGCCGATCTTGCGCCCCTGGGCCATATCGGGCAGGAAGCGGCGCTTCTGCTCGTCGGTGCCGAATTTCAGGATCGGCATGCAGCCGACCGAGGTATGCACGCTCATGATGGTCGAGGTGGCGCCGTCACCGGCGGCGATCTCTTCGATCGCCAGCGCATAGGACACGTTGTCGGCGCCGGCCCCGCCCCATTCCTCGGGCACGATCATGCCGAGCAGGCCAAGTTCGCCCATCTTGGCCAGCGCCTCGCGCGGGAAGGCGTGTTCGCGGCTCCACTCGGCGGCATGGGGGAGCAATTCGCTCTGGGCGAAGTCCCGCGCCATGTCGCGGATCATCTTCTGCTCTTCGGTGAGGATCATCGAAAGCGCTCCGGCAGATGGTCTCGTCGGGCTTGACCGCCGCCACCGGCCAGTGGGGACCGGGGGTCGGGCCGCATCGGACGGCGGCGGCGGGGCCGGCGGCGACAGGCTGGAGAGGGGGTGGGGATGCCTGTCGCCGCGATCGGATCCGGCCGGCCGCATCCCTGCGGCGGCCGGGCATGGCGTCTGGTCAGTTCATCAGCTCGACGGCCATGGCGGTCGCTTCGCCGCCGCCGATGCACAGGCTGGCCACGCCACGGGTCATGCCGTTGCGCTTCAGGCCGTTGAGCAGGGTCACCAGGATGCGCGCGCCCGAGGCCCCGATCGGGTGGCCCAGGGCGCAGGCGCCACCATAGATGTTCACCCGCTCGTGGTCGAGATCCAGCTCCTTCATCGCCGCCATGGTGACGACCGCGAAGGCCTCGTTGATCTCGTAGAGGTCGACATCCTTCGCCGACCAGCCGGTCCTGGCGAAGAGCTTGTTCATGGCACCGATCGGCGCGGTGGTGAACCAGGCCGGCTCCTGGGCATGGGTCGCATGGCCGAGGATCCGGGCGAGCGGGGTCAGGCCGCGACGCTCGGCTTCCGAGGCCCGCATCAGCACCAGCGCCGCGGCCCCGTCGGAAATCGACGACGAATTCGCGGCCGTCACCGTGCCGTCCTTGGCGAAGGCCGGGCGCAGGGTCGGGATCTTGTCGAGATTGGCCTTGCGCGGCTGCTCGTCGATGCCGATCTCGACCGTGCCGCCGCGGGTCTTGACGCTGACCGGGGTGATCTCGACCGCGGCGCTGCCGTCCTCGCCCGCCTTCTGGGCGCGCTTCAGCGAGGTGATCGCGAAGTCGTCCTGCGATTCGCGGGTGAACTGGTAATGGCGGGCGGTGTCCTCGGCGAAGGTGCCCATCAGGCGGCCCTTGTCGTAGGCATCCTCCAGCCCGTCCAGGAACATGTGATCCATCACCCGGCCATGGCCCATGCGATAGCCGCCACGGGCCTTGTCGAGCAGATAGGGGGCGTTGGTCATGCTCTCCATGCCGCCGGCCACCATCACGGTGTTGGACCCGGCCAGCAGCTGGTCATGGGCGAACATGGCGGCCTTCATGCCCGAGCCGCACATCTTGTTGATGGTGGTGCAGCCGGCATCCAGCGGCAGGCCGGCGCCGAGCGAGGCCTGACGGGCGGGCGCCTGGCCCTGGCCGGCGGGCAGCACGCAGCCCATCACCACTTCCTCGACATCGGCGGCATCGACGCCGGCGCGGGTCAGGGCCGCGCGGATCGCCGCGGCACCCAGTTCGGAAGCGGTCAGGTCCTTAAGCTCGCCCTGGAAGCCGCCCATGGGCGTGCGGGCGGCGCCGACGATGACGATCGGATCGGTGGCGGTGGTCATGACGTCTGCTCTCCTCGATCTCTCTTATCGCGGGCCCCTGCACGGGCAGCGCGCCCCGCCGGCCGTCATCGGCCGGCGCGGGCTGCCCCCATCGGTCACGCCGTCTCGCCGAACAGCTCGCGGCCGATCAGCATGCGGCGGATCTCGGACGTGCCGGCGCCGATCTCGTAGAGCTTGGCGTCGCGCAGCAGGCGCCCCGTGGGATAATCGTTGATATAGCCGTTGCCGCCCAGGGCCTGGATCGCTTCCAGCGCCATCCAGGTCGCCTTTTCCGCCGCGTAGAGGATGGCGCCGGCGGCATCCTTGCGCGTGGTCTCACCCCGGTCGCAGGCTTTGGCCACAGAGTAGACATAGGCGCGGGTGGCGCTCAGCGTCACATACATGTCCGCGAGCTTGCCCTGCATCAGCTGGAATTCGCCGATCGGGCGGCCGAACTGCTTGCGCTCGTGGACATAGGGCAGCACCACGTCCATGCAGGACTGCATGATGCCGAGCGGGCCGGCGGCCAGCACCGCGCGCTCGTAGTCGAGCCCGCTCATCAGCACATGGACGCCCTTGTTCACGCCGCCCAGCACGTTCTCTTCCGGCACCTCGCAATCCTCGAACACCAGCTCGCCGGTGTTGGAGCCGCGCATGCCCAGCTTGTCGAGCTTCTGGGCGACCGAGAAGCCCTTGAAGCCCTTCTCGATCAGGAAGGCGGTGATGCCGCGCGGGCCCGCTTCCGGATCGGTCTTGGCATAGACCACCAGCGTGTCGGCATCGGGGCCGTTGGTGATCCACATCTTGGTGCCGTTCAGGACGTAGCGGTCGCCCTTCTTCTCGGCCTTCAGCCGCATCGAGACGACGTCGGAGCCGGCGCCGGGCTCGCTCATCGCCAGCGCCCCCACATGATCGCCCGAGATCAGCTTGGGCAGATAGCGCCGCTTCTGTTCTTCATTGCCGTTGCGGCTGATCTGGTTGACGCAGAGATTGCTGTGCGCACCGTAAGAAAGACCCACCGAGGCCGAGCCGCGGCTGATCTCTTCCATCGCGATCACATGTTCCAGATAGCCGAGACCGGTGCCGCCGTATTCCTCTTCGGCGGTCATGCCGAGCAGGCCCAGATCGCCCATCTTCTTCCACAGGTCGGCCGGGAAGTCGTTGGTCTGGTCGATCTCCGCCGCGCGCGGCGCGATCTCCTGGGCCGAGAAGCTGGTCACGGTCTGACGCAGCATGTCGGCGGTCTCGCCCAGATCGAAGTTCAGCGTCGGATAGTTCGACAGCATCTGGATCGTCTCCCTTGGATCCCGACCGGGCGCCCTGGGCGGCACGGAAGGGGTGACTCAGGCTTCGCCAACCTCGATCAGCGTCGATTGAGAGGCGGCGCAGAAAACCGGCCGGCCGTCGCGATCGCCGAACACGTCGCATTGCGCGACCGACAGCGTCCGCCCCGACCGGAGCACCCGGGCACGCGCGATCAGCTTGCGGCCGACCGCCGGCGCCATCAGGTTCAGCTTGTATTCGACCGTCAGCACGCGGGTCTGGGGCCGCATCAGGGTATGGCAGGCATAGCCGCAGGCACTGTCGGCAACCGCGCCGACGATGCCGCCGTGATAGAAACCGTCCTGCTGGGTCACCATCTCGGACCAGGGCAGCTCGATCTCGCAGATCCCCGGGGCACAGACGGTCATGACCGCACCGATGGTGCGCATGATCGCCTGCGCGTCGAAGCTCGCCCGGACGCGTGCCTCGAAATCGGGATCCTGGACCCGGAACTCCGGCAGCTCATGTGCCGGCAAAAGGCGCTCGGCCTCGGCCAGGGTGATGGTCATGGGCGGTCACTCCCTCTTCCCTCGGGATCGTTCCGACATGCCCGGCCGGCACCCGCTGGTGCGGCCGCGTGTTCCCGGCATGAAAGGTCGTGTCCATCGAGGCTTCCCGGGCCTCCGTCTTAAGGTGCGGCAGCTCCGGTTCGGGTCGAACCATAGCAGTGGCTCGCCCATAGACGAAATTGTATCTTTTCATGCGACGCATCGATAGCGTCTATATGTATGGCCCTCGCCGGGCGGGCGTGTCCACGCCCTTGGCCGCCGCCTCAATGGCGGCTGGGGGAGGCTCGCGCCTCCCCGAGCTGGTTGGCGGGGCCTGATCATGCCATCGCAGTGGCAGCTTCCATCGGACGGGTAGCGTGGACCTGTATCAGATCCGGTATTTTCTGGCGGTGGCGGAGACCGGCAGCTTTACCAAGGCGGCGGAGCGGGTGTTCGTGACCCAGCCGACCCTGTCGGCCGGCATCCGCAAGCTCGAGGACGGGCTCGGCACGCCGCTCTTCATCCGCCGGGCGCGGCGGGTGGAGTTGACCGAGGCGGGGCAGCGGTTTCAGCCCCATGCGCGGGTGATCCTGCAGGAGGCGGCGATCGCCGAGCAGGCGGCGCGGCGCGGTGCCGATCGGCAGGGTTTCCGGCTGGGCGTGCTCAAGACCCTGCCGGTAGAGCGGATCGCGGCCCTGCTCACCCAGTTCGCCGACGGCCAGCGCGATGTCGATGTCGATCTGTTCGAGGGCACGGTGCCCGAGATCGACGAAGCGCTCACCGCCGGCCGGATCGATGCCGCCATCACCCGCATCGCCGACGATGCCGACCGCGCCCAGGCGGCGCCCCTGTTCCGCGACCGCTATCGCATCGCCGTGTCGGAGCGCAACCCGCTCGCCCGGCGCAGCCAGCTGCGCATCCCCGAACTCGACGGCCTGCCCTTCATCCTCAGGCGGCATTGCGAGCTGATGGGCGACATCCGGCGCAATTTCCTGGCCGGCGGCGCCCGTCCGCGCATCGTCCACCGCTCCACCCAGGATGAATGGACCGTGGCCCTGGTCGCCGCCGATCTGGGGCTCGCTTTGATGCCGCAGAGCTTCGAGCGGCCGGGCATCGCCATGATCCCGATCATCGATTACGAGCCGACCCGGCTGATCGGCCTGGCCTGGCATGGCGCGCCCGACGAGGCGACCACCCTGTTCCGTGCCTTCGCCGCCTCTCACGACTGGCATGCCGGCAGCTCGGCGCCGGTGCCGCAGGTGGCCGCCGGGTGGATGCGCTGACGCCCCCACCCGGCATGCCGGTCATTCAGTGATCGTATAGGTGCCGAGGTCGCAGAGATTCTGCGTGTCTTCCAGCGGTTCCAGATCGCCGCCGCCGAATTCGAACCGCATGTCGTATTTGCAGACATTGCGATCGTCCTTGAAGCGGATGGTCTTCTGCTTGCCGGGCTGGATCACCCCGTCGCCCAGCATGTCTTCCTCCCAGTCGTCCTCGCCCACCGGCGAGGTGTAGAACGCCTCCACCACCGACTTCGTCTTGTTCACAATCGTCAGAGAGAAGGTGTTGGCGGCTGCCGTCCCGCTCCAGGCGGTCAGGGCCATCAGCGCCGCAATGCGCAGCACGGTCTTCATGTCGTCCTCGATTCTGTCTCACGAGGTTTCGGAACGCGGCGCCGATATGCGGTGCCGCATGCCGCACGTTACAGCCTTGGCCCACCGGCCGCCATCCCGCGATTTTCAAGGCCGTTTCCGAAACGTGACCGGTATGCCTCAGGCGTCACGCCCAGCCGTCTGAGAAAGGCGCGGCGCATCCGCTCGTCATCGCCGAAACCGCTGCGGACCGCCACGGATTTGATCGAGGCGGCCCCCGCCTCCAGCGCCCGGCGGGCCGCATCCAGCCGCATGCCCTCCACCCAGCGCGCCGGCGTTTCGCCCACTTCCGCAAGGAAGGCGCGCGAAAAGGCCCTGAGGCTCATCCCCGCCCGTTCGGCAAGCGCCGGCACCGTCAGGTCGGCGGCCGGATCGGCGGTCGCCTGGATGCGCAGCTGCAGGAAGCCGCCTTCGGGCGCGGTCACCGGCTCGGGCACCAGCGGGCTGAACTGCGACTGGCCGCCCGGCCGGCGCAGGAACACCACCAGCTGGCGCGCCACCGCCCGGGCCAGGGCCTGGCCTTCATCCGCCTCCACCAGCGCCAGCGCCAGATCGATGCCGGCGGTGATGCCGGCCGAGGTCCAGACCGGCCCGTCCTGCACCCAGATCTGATCGGGTTCCAGCTGCACCGCCGGGAAGCGCCGCCGGAACTCCGCCGTCCGGCACCAGTGGGTGGTGGCGCGGCGCCCCTCCAGCAGGCCGGCCGCCGCCAGCAGCAACGCGCCAGAACAGACCGAGGCCACCCGCTCCGCCCGTCCCGCCCCGGTTTTCAGCAGGTCGAGGAAATCCGCATCCCGGCCGGCGGCATTCACCCCGTCGCCGCCGGCAACGACCAGGGTATGCGGCCGGGCCTCTCTCAGCACCGCGGCCGGCTCTGCCAGCAGCTGCATGCCCGATGTGGTCTCGACCGCCCCGCCCGCCCCCGCCGCATGGCGCAGCCGATAGGGCGCCGCCCGCCCGCCCAGCCGGGCCAGATCATTGGCGGTCGCAAAAACCTGGAAGGGGCCGGTCACGTCCAGAAGCTGGGCGCCGGGGAAGCTCAGGAACAGGATCTCGCGCATCGGCGCCCTCCGCGAACAGGCCGTCGACCGAGCTTACACCATGTCCATGCCGAAAAGGAGGAGTTGATGACCTTTCGGCCAGGGCGCCGCCGCGGCAGCATGGCGGCACCCGTCCCTGAAGGAGTGCCCCGTCCATGACCGACACCGCCATCCGCCGCCGCGCCGGGCTGCTGATCTTCCCCGGCCTTACCGCCCTCGACATGATCGGCCCGTGGGAGGTGTTTCTGCGCCTGCCCGGCTGGGCGCCGGTCGCCATCGGGCTCGACGATCAGCCGATCGCGGCCGATGGCCGGCTGATGATCACGCCGCAGGCCACCATCGCCGACTGCCCGCCGCTCGACCTGCTGATCGTGCCCGGCGGCGGCGGCGTCGATGCCCTGCTCGACCGCCCGGATGTGCTGGATTTCGTCCGCAGCCGCGCCGGGGCGGCGGAATTCGGCGTGGCCTCGGTCTGCACCGGCGCGCTGGTGCTGGGGGCGGCCGGGCTGCTGCGCGGCAGGCGTGCCGCCACCCACTGGGCCTCGCGCCCGCTGCTGGCGGCGCTGGGTGCCGAACCCTCGGCCGATCGGGTGGTGATCGACGGGCCGGTCGCCACCGGCGGCGGCGTCACCGCCGGCATCGACATCGCCCTCGCCCTCGCCGCCCGGATCGCCGGCCCCGACATCGCCGCCGCCGCCGAGCTTGCCATCGAATACGCGCCGGAACCGCCGATGGGCGCCGGCCGGCCGGAACTGGCCCCGCCCGCCGTGCTGGCCATGGTCGAGACCGCTTTCGCCGACCGGATCGCCGCCCGGCGCCGGCTGGTGGAGGCTGCGGCCGCCCGCCTCTCCTGAACCCACGTCTCACCTGAACATCGGCCGGCGGCTTGTCGGCCGGGGATGGCTGCGGCTATCGTCGGGGGCCCCGGCGGGATCGCCCCGCCGGACCTCATCGCCGGAGCCCCGATGCCGCCCTCCCCCGACCGCGCCGCCAGCTGGGCCTTCTGGATCGTGATCGGCGCCGTGATCGTCGGCCAGGGCGCCGGGACGATCCATCTGCCGTCGCTGGCGGCCCTCGCCGCCGATCTGGGCACCGATACCGCCACCGCCCAGCTGACCCTCGCCATCTGCCTGATCGGCAATGGCGCCGGCCAGCTGCTCTACGGCCCGATCGCCGACCGCGCAGGCCGGCGGCCGGCGCTGCTCATCGGCCTGGGCCTGCTGACGCTCGGCTCGGTCGGCGCCACCTTCGCCGCCGATGCCGGCCAGCTGCTCGTCTGCCGCTTCATCCAGGGCCTGGGGGCCGCCGCCGGGCCGGTGGTCGGCCGCGGCGTGCTGCGCGATGCCGTGCCGCCCGATCGCCTGGTGGTGGCGATGTCGTCGCTGGGCCTGGCGCTGGCACTCGCCCCCGGCAGCGCCCCGGTGATCGGCGGGGTGATCGAACGCCTGGGCGGCTGGCGGTGGAGTTTCGGCCTGATCGCCCTTGCCGCCGTCGCCGCCTGGATCACCTGCCGGCTGCATCTGCCGGAAACCCTGTCGGCCGCCGACCGCAGCCGCGCCCGCCATACCGGCGTGATTTCGGGCTATGGGGTCTTCCTGCGCATGCCGGCCTTCTGGGGCTATGGGCTGGTGCTGACCTTCACCTTCGGCGGGCTGTTCATCTTCGTGGGCCTCGCCCCGGTTCTGCTGATCGGCACGCTCGGCATCCGTGCCGATCATTACGGCTTCTGGTCGCTGCTGCCCTCTCTGGGCTTCCTGGCCGGCACCCAGGTGGTGCGCCGGGCGGGGCTGCGGCTGGGCGGCCGCCGGATGATCCGGATCGGCACGCTGGTGCTGGTCGCGGCCGGCATCGCCATGGCCGCGGCCGCGCTGCTGCTGCCGCTTTCCGCCATCGCCCTTATGGCCCCCATGGCGCTGTTCGGCGCCGGGCTCGGCATCCAGGTGCCCAATGTCATGACCCGGGCGGTGCAGCTGGAACCGATGCTGGCCGGCACCGCATCCTCTCTGCTCGGCCTGTTTCAGCTGGGCGGATCGGCGGTGATCGCGGCCACCGCCGCCCTGCTGCCCCATGACGATGCCGCCGGCCTCGGCCTCGCCCTCGCCGCCTGCGCCCTTGCCGCCCTCGCCTGTCTGAAGCTGATCCCGCGCTGAGACATGGCATTGAGAATCAGTCGCAATATGGCTGCAAGTCGTGCTATGGGATGCCGATCGTCCTTCTTGCCACAGGCTTCGGCTTGGATCAGAACCCCGACCGGCTCGACACCTTTCTGGCCCATCGCGGCGCGCTGGTCAGCTATGCCACGCGCATCGTCGGCGAGCGCGCCGATGCCGAGGATGTCGTCCAGGATGCCTATCTGCGCTTCGAGGCGGCCGAGCCCGAGCGGCGGCTCGACGAGCCCCGCGCCTATCTGTTCCGGATCGTCCGCAATCTGGCGCTGGATCTGCGCCGGCGCATCGGCCGCGACCATCTGCGTCGCGCGGCGGATGCGGGCGCAGCGCTGGCCGGGCTCGCCACCGACGACCCCTCTCCCGAGACCGAGGCCGAGGCGCGATCGGATCTCCGGCGCCTGTCCGCCGCGATGGCCGAATTGCCGGCCCGCACCCGCCAGGCGCTGGAACTGCATCGCCTGCAGGGGCTGACCATCCGCGAGATCGCCGCGCGGCTCGGCATCTCCACCGGCCTTGCCCATGCCCTGGTGACCGACGGGCTGGAGCACTGCCGGCAGCGCTTGCGGGAGCGGGATCGATGACCTTTCATCTGAACAGAACCGGCGCGCCGGACGTCTTCTGCTCAGGGAGCCGCAGATGAACGGGAAGGCGCCGATGCGCGGAGAAGAAACACCGGTCCGGGCCTCGGACTGGCTGGTGCGCCTGCTCGACGCACCCGGCGATGCCGGGTTACGGCGGCGCTTCGATGCCTGGCTTGCCGCCGATCCGGATCATCGGCGCGACTGGGAAGAGATGGCGCAGACCTATGCGCTGCTGGGGCAGGTTCTGCCGGCGCCGGCCGCCGCTGCCCCGCAGCGCACCGCCCGGGCCCATCGCCGTCTTCCGCGACGGCGGATGCGGATGGCGGGGGCCGGGCTGGCCCTGGCGGCCGGTATCGCGCTTGCCATCCTGCCGGTCCGGTTGCCGGCCTGGCTGGCCGACCAGTCCACCGGCCATGGCCAGACCCGTCAGATCGCGCTGGCCGATGGCAGCCGCATGGATCTGGCACCGCAAAGCGCCGCCGATGTCGTGATCGATGCCACCGGCCGCCGGATCCGTCTGATCGACGGCCGGGCCTATTTCGAGGTGGTCGCCGATCCCGCCCGCCCCTTCGTCGTCACGGCGGGCCCGGCGACGGTCACCGTCCGCGGCACCGGCTTCGAAGTGGCCGATACGGCAGAGGGCGTGGTGGTGGCGGTCCGTCACGGCCGGGTGGAGGTGGCGGGCGGTTCCGAACCCCGGCTTCTGGGCCCCGGCGACCGGCTGACCCTGGGCGCGGATGGGGATCTTGTCCAGGACCGGTTGCGCCCCGACGAGGTCGCCGCCTGGACCGAAGGTCAGCTGATCGTGCGCGACCGGCCCGTCGCCCGGGTGGTCGATGCGCTGCGCCCCTATGCGTCGGAGATGATCCTGCTGACCGACGACAGCCTTGCCCGTCAGCCGCTCACCGGCATCTACGACCTCCGCCGGCCGCGCGCGGCACTCGACGCCATCGCGGCCGCACAGGGCGCCCGCGTCATCGAGATCACGCCCTGGATCCTGCTGCTCTCGAAAAAAATCTGAACACCCGCCCCGGCACCGTCGTCAACGGATCGATATCTGCAACTGCGTCGCACATGCAAAACACCATGGGGCACATGGTGCGCGACGCTGAAGAACGCATCCGAAGGGTCGGGCTATGACGATGGTGAAGAACATGTCGGCCGGGCGGGCCGTCGCGGCGGCGCTGATGCTGGGAACGGCGCTCGCGACCGGTACCGCCTGGACGGCCGCGGCACGGGCGCAGACGGCGGCCGAGGCAGCCCGGCACGATTTCGACATTCCGGCCCAGAAACTGGCAGATGCCCTGCCGGCTTTCGGGCGCCAGGCCGGCATCCAGGTTTCGGCCCATGGCGATCTCGTCCGCGAGGCCATGACCGGCGGCGTCTCCGGCCGCCTGACCGTGGCGGCAGCGCTCGATCGTCTGCTCGCCGGCACGGGGCTCAGCCATCGGCTGGATGCCGGCGGGGTGGTGATATCCGAGGCCGCCGCCGGCAACACCACCCTCGACCCGCTGATGGTCCAGGCTGCGCGCAGCGCCGATGCCTTTGCCAATGCCGCCGACCGCGCCGGATCGCTGACCGTCACCCGCGAGGATCTGGAACGGCGCAACCCCGCCACCCTCAAGGACGTCTTCGCGGGCGAGGCCACGGTCTCCGTCGGCGGCGGCCAGCCGGTCGCGCAGAAGATCTATGTCCAGGGCATCGAAGAGACCAATCTGGCGGTCACCATCGACGGCGCCCGCCAGAACAACAAGGTCTTCCACCACAACGCCACCACGCTGATCGACCCGGCCCTGCTCAAGGCCGTGCGGGTGGATCCGGGCGTCGCACCCGCCGATGCCGGGCCGGGTGCGCTGGGTGGTGCCATCGTCTATGAAACCGCCGATGCCGCCGACCTGCTCGACCCGGGCGAGATGGCCGGCGGCTATGTCTCGACCAGCTGGGACAGCAACGGCAACACCTTCACCAAGGGCGGCTCGGTCTATGGCCGCACCGCCGACGGCTTCGAAGGGCTCGCCTTCTTCAAACAGGCCGATGGCGACGACTACGAAGCCGGCAATGGCCGCGAGGTCTCGGGCACCGGTGCCGGGCTGCAGAGCATCCTGCTGAAGGGCGCCTGGGAAAGCACCGACGGCCACCGCTTCGAACTCTCGGGCGAGCAGGTGCAGGATGATTCGGTCCGCCCCTTCCGCGCCAATATCGGCCGGCTGACCAACCGTCCCGCCGACAACCGGCTCTACGATCTCCGCCGCCGCAATCTGGTCGCGACCTATGAAGACACGACCCGCGAGGGGATGTGGAACCCGCGCGTGGTGCTGGGCTGGAACGAAACCGATCTGGGCGTCCCCAGCCCCGACGACACGGTCGTCTACAGCCATGGCGAGACGACCAGCCTGTCGGGCCGGATCGAAAACCGGATGTTCTTCACCCCCGATGACAGCGTCACCACCGGTGTCGATTTCTACGACGACGAGGCCGCGTACAAAGACCGCAGCAGCGACATGTCAGAGACGGCGACCAATCTCGGCCTCTATGCCCAGGCCCGCCTGCAGCCGGTCGACCGGCTGCGCCTCTCCTTCGGCCTGCGCGGCGACCAGCAGTGGTTCGAAGGCGTCAACGGCACCGAAATCGACCATGCCGGCCTCAGCGGCAATGCCTCGGTGGCCTGGGACGTGCGGGATGATCTGACGCTGAAGGCCGGGTATTCGAACGTCTTCGGTGGCATCGCTCTGGCCGAGAATTTCGTCATGAATTCGGGGTGGGACTATTCCGGCGGCATCAAGCCGGTCCGGTCCGACAACGTGACCCTTGGCGCCGAATACCGGCTCGACGGCTTCACCTTCGGTGCCGGCGTGTTCCGCAGCCGGTTCGAAGATGCCCGCAACGAAAGCTGGCGTGACGGCCCGGCCGGTAATCTCGACGTCGAAACCGAGGGCTATGTCCTCTCGGCCGCCTATGGCTGGGGGCCCGGTTTCGCACGCATCTCTTACACCGACACCCGGTTGACCATCGAAGGCAAGCCGGGCGATTCCGACATCGGCCTCTATCTGGGCAGCCCGGTCGGACGGTTGATCGCAGCCGAAATCGCCCATCGCTTCGAGACCACCGGCCTCCTGGTCGGCGCCACCGTCGAAGCCGGCTTCGAGAACGACGACCTGGTTTCAGAAGGTTACGAGACGCTCGAAGCCTATCAGTCGCTGAACCTCTATGCGGAATACACCCCGGATGTCGTGCCCGGGCTCACCCTGCGGGGTGAGGTCAACAACGTCTTCGACCAGGCCTATGCCGACCGCACGACCTATGGCCAGGAATTCTCCAATGTCGATCCGATCTACGAACCGGGCCGGTCGGTCCTGATCAAGGCCACCATGGCCTTCTGAGCCAGCGCTCGCCTGCGGAACCGAAAACGCCGGCCCGTCTCGGGGCCGGCGTCTTTTTTTCACCTCAATTCGCCTCGATCACCTGGTCGCGGAAATCGAGCATGACGGTCTTCCACCAGTCCAGCGTGTCGTCGAAATTGCGCCGGCTGACGCCGCTCTTCAGGTTCACGTCGAACTCGATCACCGGGTCGCCCTCGTCGTCGATATAGGCCCGGCTGAAACGCTTGGTGCGGTTCCACTCGGCGACATGGGCCTCGGTCACATTGGTGTCCGTCCAGCCGGCATAGAAGCCCAGCGTGTCGCAATTGCGGTTGTTCGTGCAGTCGTTGAAGAAGATCGCATAGCCGACACCGTCGATGCGGCCGCGGATCAGCGGATCGCCGTTGTCGGATTTTTCAAGATTGGCAGAACCGTAGCCGCGGGCCAGATTCAGGATCTGGTCGGGGTCGGAACCGTCGATCATCTGTTGCGCGGCCACCGCCTGCGGCGCCAGCATCATCATGCCCAGTGCGGCGGCGACCACCACCCCGCGGATCGACGTCATGCCAGTCATGCCTGAACCTGCCTTCCGGTTTCGATGTCACGAAACCGGAGCCTAAGGGATGGCGTCGGCAGCGGCAAGCTGGCACAAGATCAGGGCCGACCTTCGACATCTGCCGATGAAAAGCCCCGCATGCCGACCGCACTTCTTCGGATCGACGCTCTCCAGATCCTCCGCTTCATCGCTGCGGGGCTGATCGTTCTCCACCACACGATCAGCATCCTTCACAGCCGGAACATCGACGGCATCCCGCGGATCCCCGGACTGATCGCGGGCGTCGACATATTCTTTGTGCTGTCGGGCTTCATCATGGTGCATGCCTTCAGCCCGAATGGCCGTCGATCCGTCTTCATGCTGAAACGCATCTTCCGCATCGTACCGCTCTACTGGCTGCTCACCACTCTCCTCTGGGTGATGGCCGCCGCAGCGCCGCAGCGCTTCAATACCGTTGATGCCGATCCCGCAGCCTGGCTGATGGCACTCTCATTCCTGCCACAGACGCTGTCAGGGAGGATCGTGGAGCCCGTGCTTCATGTCGGCTGGACCCTCAATTACGAAATGGCCTTCTACGCCCTCTTCGCCGCCTGCTTCGCGGGGACGGCCAGCCGCACAGCCGGTCGCTGTGCCGGCGTTCTCGTCGGGCTGGTCATTGCCGGGCAGATCTTCGATCCGGCCGATCCGGTCATCGCCTTCTATACCAGCCCGCTGCTGCTCGAATTCGCTGCCGGCATGGGGGCGGCCCTTCTCTGTCGGCACAGGGCGGAGCATCTGCGCCCAGCCGCGCCCTGGCTGCTGGCGGCAGGTATCCTGTTGCTGGTCTTGCAGGGGGTCTGGCCGGTGGGCGGCCATCGGGCCCTGATCTACGGCGTGCCCGGCCTCGGCATCGTCCTCGGCACCGCGCTGCTCCACGTTCCCCACGGGTGGTGCTCCCGCGCGGCCATCCGCCTCGGCGACGCCTCTTATGCCCTTTATCTCGTTCATCCACTGGTGCTGGCAACGGTCGCGAAGCTGCTTGTCGATACCGGCCATCTCCGTCAGGCCCTGCCGCTCGCCCTGATCATGATGACGCTCTCGGTCCTGGCGGCTTTCCCCTGCCGCCATCTCGTCGAGCGTCCTGCGCAGGCCTGGTTGCAACGTCGCCTGAACCACAGAGACAGGGTTCAGAGCAGAACCAGCTGAGCCAGCCCCAGAAAGGCGAAGAAGCCGACCACATCGGTGACCGCGGTCAGGAACACGCCGGCCGAGACCGCCGGGTCGACCTTCAGCCGGTCCAGCGCCAGCGGGATCAGCATGCCGGCCAGGCCCGCCGTTACCAGGTTGGCGAGCAGGGCGCAGAACAGCACCCCGCCGATGAAGGGGTCGAAGATCACCGCCGCCACGGCGCCGACCGCGATGCCGAAGACCAGGCCGTTGATCGTGCCCACCCCCACCTCGCGGGTCAGGATGCGCATGGCGTTGGACGGCGTCAGTTCCTTCAGCGCCAGCGCCCTGACCGCCACGGTCAGGGTCTGGGTGCCGGCATTGCCGCCCATCGAGGCCACGATCGGCATCAGCACCGCCAGGGCGACGATCTGTTCGATCGTGGCCTCGAACAGCGAGATCACCGAGCTGACCATCAGCGCCGTGCCGAGATTGACCCCGAGCCAGGCGATGCGCTGGCGCACCACCGAGACCAGGCCGGCATTCACGTCGACCTCGGATCCGACACCGGCCATCAGGGCCATGTCCTCTTCGGCCTCTTCCTGAATGACGTCGACCACGTCGTCGAAGGTGATCACGCCGATCAGCCGGCCCTGATCGTCCACGACCGGGGCGGAGGCCAGCGAATAGTGCCGGAACAGCCGGGCCACCTCTTCCTGGTCGGTGGCGGCGGCGATGGCATCGACGTCGCGGTCCATGATGTCGCGCAGCAGCACCTTGCGCGGATGGCGCAGCATGCGGGCCAGCGGCACCGACCCGATCGGCTTGTGCCGCGGGTCGACCACGAAGATTTCGTAGAATTCCTCGGGCAGGTCCGGGGTTTCGCGCAGGAAGTCGATCGCGCGCCCCACCGTCCAGAAGGCCGGCATCGCGATCAGATCGCGCTGCATCAGGCGGCCGGCGGAATATTCCGGATAGGCGAGGCTTTCTTCCAGCGCCCGCCTTGTGGCGGGGGGCACCGCCGCCAGCAGTGCCGCCTGGATGTCGTCGTCCAGATCCTCGATCAGATAGATCGCATCGTCGCTGTCCAGTTCCGACAGCGCTTCGGCCAGCGCCCGGGGGCCCAACTGGGCAATGACCTGATCGCGGACATTGCCACCCAGATGCGGCAGGATTTCAGGGTCGAAGCCGTCGCGCTGCAGCTCCACCAGCGCGCGGCGTTCCTCTCCCGACAGCCGTTCCAGCAGATCGGCGATGTCGGCGGCATGCAGTTCGGCGACCAGCATGCGCGCCGTGGGCGCGTCCCCCTCGTCCAGGGCATCGGCCACCCGCCGGACCAGTTCGTCCGAGACACCGTAAAGCGCCTCGGCCTCGCCCGCCGCGGTGGCCGTCTCACCGTCGCGTCCCTGGATGTCGTCGTCGTCGCGCAAGCTGTCGGATCTCCGGGGATCGGGAAGGGGGTCGGGGAATGCCGGCCGGCATCCCGTCCCCGGAAAGCCGGCCGCTCAGATCATGTCAGGCAGGTTCCGCCGGGATCGGGCACCAGGGCGTGTCGCGCGACTTTTCGATCGCGTCCACGACCACCAGGGCCGACAGGTTGACGATACCGCGCACCGACACCGCGGGGGTCAGAATATGAGCCGGATGGTTGAGCCCGATCAGCACCGGCCCGACCGAGGTGCCGCTGGTCAGCGCCTTGGCGAGATTAAAGGCGATGTTGCCGGAATCAAGGTCCGGCGTGATCAGCAGATTGGCCGAGCCCTGAAGCAGCGAGCCCGGGAAGACCCGATGGCGCACCTCTTCCGAGATCGCGGCATCGGCCTGCATCTCGCCCTCGACCTCCAGTTCCGGCGCCTGCTCGCGGACCATCGCGAAGGCATCGCGCATCATCTGCGCCGACGGCGTCTCGCCGGTGCCGTAGCTCGACGACGACAGCAGGGCGATCTTGGGCGTGATGCCGAAGCGGCGGACCTCTTCGGCGCACATGATCGTCATCTCGGCGATCTGTTCGGGGCTGCGCTTGTGCTCCACCTGGGTATCGGCCACGAAGATGGTCTTGGTGGGCAGGATCAGCGCCTGCATGGCGCAGGGCTCGCTCACCCCCCGGCGCACCCCGAAGATCTCCTTCAGGTGGCGCAGATTCTTCACGAACCGGCTGACCGGGCCGCAGATCAGGGCGTCGGCCTCGCCGATATGGACCATCAGCGCACCGATCACCGTCGCCCGGGTGCGCACCACGGTGCGGGCGCTTTCGGGCGTGACGCCGCGGCGGCACATCAGCCGGTGATATTCCGACCAATAGGTGTTGTAGCGCGGATCATCCTCGGGGTCGCAGAGCTCGATATCCTTGTCGAGCTTCAGGCGCAGGCCCAGCCGCTCGATGCGCCGCTGCACCACCGCGCGGCGGCCGATCAGGATCGGCTGGGCGAAGCCTTCGTCGACCACGATCTGGGCGGCGCGCAGCACGCGCTCATCCTCGCCATCGGCATAGACCACGCGCTTGGGCTGCGCCTTCGCGCGCTCGAACACGGTCCGCATGACCAGGCCCGAGCGGAAGAAATAGGACGACAGCACCTGGCGATAGGCGTCGAAATCCTCGATCGGCCGGGTGGCGACGCCGCTTTCCATCGCGGCCCGGGCCACCGCCGACGACACCTCGACCACCAGCCGGGGATCGAACGGCTTGGGGATCAGGTATTCCGGGCCGAAGCGCAGTTCCTGGCCGCCATAGGCCTGCGCCACTTCCGACGAAGGCTCGGCCATGGCCAGATCGGCGATCGCCTGGGCGGCCGCCTTCTTCATCTCGATGTTGATCGTGGTCGCGCCCACATCCAGCGCGCCGCGGAACACGAAGGGGAAGCAGAGGACGTTGTTGACCTGGTTGGGGAAGTCCGACCGGCCGGTGGCGATGATCGCATCGGGGCGCACCCGGCGCGCCTCGTCGGGCAGGATCTCGGGCGTCGGGTTGGCCAGCGCCATGATGATCGGCTGCGGCGCCATGGTCTTGACCATCTCGGCCGTCAGCACCCGCGGGGCCGACAGGCCCAGGAAGATGTCGGCGCCGGAAATCACCTCGGCCAGCGTCCGCGCGTCGGTCTCGACCGCATAGGTCTCCTTGCGCGGATCCATCTGCTCGTTGCGGCCCTTCCAGACCACGCCGACGATGTCGGTGACGGTGATGTTGGCGCGCGGCAGGCCCAGCTCGACCAGCAGGTCCAGGCAGGCCAGCGCCGCGGCACCGGCGCCCGAGGCCACCAGCTTCACCTGATCCAGCGGCTTGCCCACCACGCGCAGCGCGTTCAGCATCGCGGCCGCGACCACGATCGCGGTGCCGTGCTGGTCGTCGTGGAAGACCGGGATCTTCATCCGGTCCTTCAGCCGTTCCTCGATCTCGAAGCATTCCGGCGCCTTGATGTCCTCAAGGTTGATCGCGCCGAAAGACGGCTCAAGGCTGGCGATGATCTCGACCAGCTTGTCGGGGTCGCGCTCGTCGATCTCGATGTCCACCGCGTCGATGCCGGCGAACTTCTTGAACAGGACCGCCTTGCCTTCCATCACCGGCTTGGCCGCCAGCGGGCCGATCGCGCCCAGGCCCAGAACGGCGGTGCCGTTGGTCACCACCGCGACCATGTTGCCGCGGGTGGTATAGAGCGAGGCGTTGAGCGGGTCCTCAACGATCGCCTCGCAGGCATAGGCCACGCCCGGAGAATAGGCGAGCGCGAGGTCGCGCTGGTTGGCGAGCGGCTTGGTCGGCTCGATGCTGAACTTGCCCGGTTTCGGCAGGCGGTGATATTCGAGCGCGCCGTCGCGCAGTTCCTTCGACATTCGCGGTCGTCTCCCCCGGTATCTTACGCCGCAGGCCCGGGCTGCGGCCTCTTCATCCGCGCCCTTTTCCCGCGTGCGGGCACAGTATAGCCGCCACGCCCCGAAAGGCCACCGGCACCCGGCCGCAGCCGCCGGAGGTCCGGTTTGCAACCATCGCATGGGCGGGGCCTCGCCGCACCATCGTGCGGGATGTCGCCCGATATGGCGCAACCGGCCCCGGCGCACTAGATTGGGGCCAGCTGTCGCTGACGAAGATGAAGACGAGGGACGAGACGGATGGCGGGAACGCTGCAGGGGGACGGGATCAGACCGGTCGAATGGGTCATCGCCCCCGGCCTGACCGATTACGAGGCCGCCGTCGCCGAGATGGAGGCGCGCGCCGCCCGGATCCGCGAGGGCACGGCGGGAGAACGGGTGTGGCTGGTCGAGCATCCGCCGATCCTGACCGCCGGCACCAGCGCGCAGCAGGATCGCGACCTGCTGGTGCCGCCGCGTTTCCCGATCTACCGGACCGGCCGCGGCGGCCAGATCACCTATCACGGCCCCGGCCAGCGCGTGGCCTATGTCATGCTCGACCTCAAGGCCCGCGGCGCCGATATCCGGGCCTATGTCCACGGGCTGGAAAACTGGGTGATCCGGGCGCTCGACCGCTTCAACGTCAAGGGCCTCACCCGCGACGACCGTGTGGGGGTCTGGGTGGAGCGCGGCGACGGGTTCGACGACAAGATCGCCGCCATCGGCGTGCGCGTGCGCCGCTGGGTCAGCTTCCACGGCATTTCGCTGAATGTGGAGCCGGATCTCGGCCATTATGCCGGCATCGTGCCCTGCGGCGTGCAGGGCCACGGCATCACCTCGCTGGTGGCGCTGGGCCGGCCGGTGGGCATGGTAGAGGCCGACATGGCGCTGCGCGAAGCCTTCGAGGAGGTTTTCGGTCCCACCACCGACGAGGTCACCGCGGAGCGCGGCAGCTGATCATCGCCTGAAGGATATCGCGGTCGACCGGCCGCGGTCGCGGAGGGTGACGGCGATCGCGGCCGCCGTCACCGCCTTGATCAGGTCGCCGGGCAGGAAGGCCATGCTGCCGGTCAGCACCTGCCAGGGCGACAGCGTGGTCACCATCGCAGCCCAGGGCACGCCGATCAGATAGACCACGCCGATGCCGCCGGTGATCGTCGCCAGGATGAAGCGCAGCCAGCCGGGGCGCCCCGCTTCCGCCAGCAGCCCGGTGACGAAGGCCGCCGGGATCCAGCCGATCAGAAAACCGCCGGTCGGCCCGGTCAGAATGCCCATGCCGCCGCGGCCGCCGGCCAGCAGCGGTGCGCCGGCCATCACCAGCGCCACGAACACCATCTGGGCCAGCGCTGCCCGCCACGAGCCCAGCACCAGGCCCGAGAGCATCACGCCCAGGGTCTGGGCGGTGATCGGCACGTCGATCAGCGGCACGTCCAGCGGCGGGAACAGGCCCAGCACGGCGGTCAGCGCCGTAAAGAACAGAATGCGGAACACGTCGCGGGCGTGCATCGGGTCGATCCTCCTGCCGCCGGTCTCCCCTCTTCAGGACGGGAACGCCGAAGGCGCAGACTCCCTTATCGGTTATGTTTCAGTCTGCGTCAATCGCCCATGACGCGGGCCCCTGCGACAGGCCATCTCACCCGGCGCGGCGCCGGAAGGGCCAGGCGATCAGCCCGGTGATCGCATCATAGACCAGCCACGCCACCACCATGCCCAGCAGGCCATAGGTCAGGCTGGCCGGCTCCACCGGCAGGGTCGGCACGTAATCGGCCCAGGTCGCCCGGGCGATCTCGGGATCGACCCGCCGCAGCAGCTCCAGCGGCCTGAGGAAGGGGTCGGCCGCGGCCACGGCATCGCGCGCGACGGCAAGCTCGTCCACCCGCGCCGCGGCGGCCGCCTCCAGCGCCGCCCGGGCCGGCTGTGCCACCTGGTCATAGGGGGCCACGCCGATGCGGATCTGATCCAGCAGCCGGCGCGCCTCGTCCAGATGGCCGCCCAGGCGTTGCAGATAGGCCAGCGCGAAGCCCTGTGCCTGTGCCGCGCCAAGCCCCAGAACCAGGGCGCAGATGCTGCCGGCCAGGCGGTCTATGCGGCCCAGAAGCCAGCGTCCCATGAATGGCGGTGTCCCATTTTTCAGACGGTTGGCCCCGTTCAGACGGTTGGCCCTGGTCAGACGGTCGGCTTACGGCGAAAGCCGGGCGCCTCGGGTGCCTCGGCCGGGCTGCTCCGCACGGCCTCGACCCGTGCGGCGGGCGGCCCGTCCTGGGCGCGGCGGATCACGGTCTGCACCGCGGCGCGCGGCCCGGAAATCAGCGCCTCCACCGATCCGTCCCGGCGGTTGCGCACCCAGCCGTCCAGCCCGTAGCGGCGGGCCTGGCCCTCGAACCACCAGCGATAGCCCACCCCCTGCACCCGGCCGGTGATGGCCAGCGCCATGGTCACCCGGTCGCCCGCCGCCGGGCCGGCGACAGGTGCCGGCGCATCCCGGGCCGCGGGGGCGGACCTGTCCTCGTCAGGGGATCGATCGTCGGTCATGGCGCGTCCGTATGTGCCGTGGGCCGGCCTTAAGCCTAGCCCAGCCGCCGGCTGCACGGAAGCGGTTCAGGGCAGCAGCCGGCCCGGATTCAGGATGCCGTGCGGGTCCAGCACCGCCTTCAGCATCTGCATGGTCCGGATCTCGGCGGCAGAGCGATTGCGGTCCAGATAGGCCCGCTTCACCTGGCCGATGCCGTGTTCGGCGGAAATCGAGCCGCGATACTGGCCGACCAGGTCGAACACCGCCTCGTCGATCGGCGCCTGCAGGGCGCGGTAGCCCTCGGCCGACATGCCCTGCGGCGCCATCACGTTGACATGGACATTGCCGTCGGCGACATGGCCGAAATAGATCGGCCGCAGCCCGCGGGCAACCCGGGCCAGCGCCAGATCGCAATCGGCGATGAAATGGCCGATATCGCCCACCGCAAAGGTCAGGTCGTATTTGTGCACCGGCGCGGTGCGGCCCACCGCCTCGGGCACGCCTTCGCGCAGCAGCCAGAGCGCTTCGGCCTGGGCCTCGCTCTGGGCGATGATCGCATCGGCCACATGCTCGTCCTCGATCAGCCGGCCGATCACCGTCTCCAGCCGCTCGCGCTCGGCAGCGGCGGCGGCATCGTCGCTGCCCACCTCGATCAGCACCGCATAGGTATGGGTGTCGGCAAAGGGGCTGCGGGCCCCGTCGAGCGCCGTGGCGACCAGCGTCACCGCATCGGCGCCGATCAGCTCCACGGAATTCAGCCGGCCCGGAAAGGTGCTGCGCACCGCCCCCAGCACCCGGGTCACGTCCTCGAAACGGTCGACCGCGACCATGGCGACGGCACGCCCGGCTTCGGCCGGGTGCAGCTTCAGGCTGGCGGCGGTCACCACGCCCAGCGTGCCCTCGGCGCCGATGAAAATCTGCTTCAGGTCATAGCCGGTGTTGTTCTTGCGCAGCGTCGTCAGCCCGTCGAGCACCGTGCCGTCTGCCAGCACCACCTCCAGCCCCAGAACCTGGTCGCGGATATGGCCGTAGCGCAGCACTTTCAGCCCGCCGGCATTGGTCGAGATGTTGCCGCCGATCCGGCAGGATCCCTTGGATCCCAGATCCAGCGCCAGCATCAGCCCCGCCTCGCGCGCCGCCGCCTGGGCGGTCTCCAGCACCACGCCTGCATCCATGGTGATGCTGGCACCCACGGTGTCGACCTCGCGGATGCGGGTCATCCGCTCGACGCTCAGCACGAAGGCGCCGGCGGCATCGGGCACCGAGCCGCCGACCAGGCCGGTATTGCCCGCCTGGGGCACCACCGCCAGGCGATGGGTGTTCAGATAGGACAGCAGCCGCGAGACGGCGGCCGTGTCGCGCGGGCGCAGCACCGCGAAGGCCCGCCCCTGGAACTTGCCCATCCAGTCGCGCTCATAGGCCGCCATCTGCGCCGGATCCGTGATCAGACCGGCCGTATCGACCAGGCTGCCGAGCTGTTCGACATGGCGTTCCAGATCGGCGACGGACGGCGGACGACGGGTCATGCGGCACTCCGGTCGGACGGGATGGGATCGGATCTGTCGGGGATCTCTCAGGGCGAGAGTGGGACTGATTCTGTCGCCGGTTCGCGATCACGACAACGGCCATGGGCGGCGGGGCAGCCATGCACGGGCTGCGGTCCGCCCGGCCCCGGGCAGGTGGACCGCAAAAAGAAACCCCGCCGGACACGGGGGCCCGGCGGGGTTTCCTGACAGATGGCCGGAGCGGCCGGCGATCACTCGAATTCGATGATCACCTGATCGGCGGCGACGCTGGAACCGGCGCCGGCCTTGATCTCCTTCACCGTGCAATTGCGCTCGGCGCGCAGCACGTTTTCCATCTTCATGGCCTCGATCACCGCCAGCTCCTCGCCGGCCTGGACCTCCTGGCCCACCTCGACCGCCACCGACAGCACCAGGCCCGGCATCGGCGAGAGCAGGAACCGGCTCATGTCCGGGGCCTGCTTCACCGGCATCATCGCGGCATAGGCGGCACCCTGGCGGGTATAGACCCGCGCCACCAGCACCGAGCCGCCATGGGTCAGCTTCCAGCCCGCGGCCACGCGCTCGATCTGCACCACCCGGGTGCGGTCGTCGACGGTGGCCGACAGCAGCCGGTCGCCCAGCTTCCAGCTGCAGTCCAGCGTCACCGGCTTGCCGCCCATGTCGAGCACCAGCGCCGGCGCATGCTGCACCACCTTCACCTCGACCTGCTCGTCATCCAGCATGACCACCAGCTCGTCGGGGACATGGTGGACATAGCCGCGCATCTGGCCGGTGATCCGGCCCTGGCGCGCCCGGTCGGCCAGATCGGCCATCACGGCGATCGCCGCCAGCGCGCGGCGGGCCTCGGCGTCCAGCGGCGCGCCGTGGAAGCCGTCGGGGTATTCCTCGGCGATGAAGCCGGTCGACAGCCGGCCTTCCAGGAAGCGCGGATGCTTCATCAGCGCGGTCAGGAAGGGGATGTTGTGGGTGATGCCGCGGATGTAATAGGCGTCGAGCGCATCGCTCATCCGCTCCGCCGCCTGGGCGCGGGTCTCGCCGTAAGTGACCAGCTTGGCGACCATCGGGTCGTAGAACATGCTGATCTCGGCGCCTTCATAGACGCCGCTGTCCACGCGCACGCCCGGGCCCTTGGGCTCGACATAGCGCGCCAGACGGCCGATCGACGGCAGGAAGCCGCGATACGGGTCCTCGGCATAGACGCGGGCTTCCATCGCCCAGCCGGTCAGGGTCACATCCGCCTGCGAGAACGGCAGATGCTCGCCCGCCGCCACCCGGATCATCAGCTCGACCAGGTCGTAGCCGGTGATCAGCTCGGTCACCGGATGCTCGACCTGCAGGCGGGTGTTCATCTCAAGGAAGTAGAAGCTGCGATCGGGGCCGACGATGAACTCGACCGTGCCGGCCGAACGATAGTTCACCGCGCGCGCCAGCGCGACCGCCTGCTCGCCCATCGCCTTGCGGGTCGCCTCGTCCAGGAAGGGGCTCGGGGCCTCTTCGATCACCTTCTGGTGACGGCGCTGGATGGAGCATTCGCGCTCGCCCAGATAGCAGATGTTGCCATGGGCGTCGGCGATGATCTGGATCTCGATATGGCGCGGCTGCTCGATGAACTTCTCGATGAAGACGCGGTCGTCGCCGAAGCTCGACTTCGCTTCCGAGGTCGCCGAGCGGAAGCCTTCGCGGGCCTCCTTCGCGTCATGGGCCAGGCGCATGCCCTTGCCGCCGCCGCCGGCCGAGGCCTTGATCATGACCGGATAGCCGATCTCGTCGGCGATCTTCACCGCCTCGTCGGCGTCCTTGATCTCGCCCACATAGCCGGGGACGGTCGAGACACCGGCCTTCTTGGCCAGCTTCTTCGACTCGATCTTGTCGCCCATCGCATAGATGGCCTCGACATTCGGGCCGATGAAGGCGATGCCGGCGGCATCCAGCGCCTTGGCGAAGCTCTGGTTCTCGGACAGGAAGCCATAGCCCGGATGCACCGCCTGGGCGCCGGTGGCCTTGCAGGCCTCGACGATGCGGTCGGCGATCAGATAGCTCTGATTGCTGGGGCTCGGGCCGATATGCACGGCCTCGTCGGCCATGCGGACATGCAGCGCGTCGGCATCGGCATCCGAATACACCGCCACCGTCTTGATGCCCATACGGCGGGCAGTCCGGATCACCCGGCAGGCGATCTCGCCGCGATTGGCGATGAGGATCTTCTCGAACATGGGAGCGCGTCTCGACTGGAAATCAGGAAGAGGATGACGGCGGTTGCGGCGGTTCGGCCCCGCCTCCCGTCCGCCTCCGGCCCCACGACAGCACGCCGTAGGCCCAGAGGCCGTGGAGGACCACCGCACCTGCCCAGATCGCGAGTGCGAAGCCGATCCGACCTTCGGGGTCGTCGATCTTCAGCAGCTGCGTCAGCAGGGCGATCAGGCCGTTCGCCGCCGCGAAGCCGAAGCCGTGGAGATAGAAGCCGGTCAGGCGCCGCGCGCGTCGTGCATGCGCCGCCTTCACCAGATCCGTCTCCTGCTCCGGCCCGCTCACGGCTGCCCGGTCACAGCGGAATGTTGCCGTGCTTCTTCCACGGCTTCTCGCGACGCTTGTTCCGCAGCATGTCCAGCGCACCGCAGATGCGGGCGCGGGTGTTGTGCGGACGGATCACGTCGTCGATGAACCCGCGGGAGGCCGCGACGAAGGGATTGGCGAAGCGGCCGCGATATTCCTCGGTCCGCGCCGCGATCTTCTCGGCGTCGCCGATATCCTGGCGGAAGATGATCTCCACCGCGCCCTTGGGGCCCATGACCGCGATCTCGGCCGAGGGCCAGGCATAGTTCACGTCGCCGCGCAGATGCTTGGAGCTCATCACGTCATAGGCGCCGCCATAGGCCTTGCGCGTGATGACGGTGACTTTCGGCACCGTCGCCTCGGCATAGGCATAAAGCAGCTTGGCGCCGTGCTTGATGATGCCGCCGAATTCCTGGCTGGTGCCCGGCAGGAAGCCCGGCACGTCCACGAAGGTGACGATCGGGATGTTGAAGCAGTCGCAGAACCGCACGAAGCGGGCGGCCTTGCGCGAGCTGTCGATGTCCAGGCAGCCGGCCAGCACCATCGGCTGGTTGGCGACGATGCCGACGGTCTGGCCGTCCATGCGCGCGAAGCCGACCAGGATGTTCTTCGCGAACTCGGGCTGGATCTCGAAGAAGTCGCCCTCGTCGACGACCTTCTCGATCAGCTCCTTCATGTCGTAGGGCTTGTTCGGGTTCGGCGGAACCAGGGTGTCGAGCGACGGCTCCTGACGCGCGACCGGGTCCTGCGTCTCGCGCAGCGGCGCCGGCTCGCGGTTCGACAGCGGCAGGAAGTCGAAGAAGCGGCGCAGCTGCAGCAGCGCGTCGACATCGTTCTCGAAGGCGACGTCGGCAACCGAAGACTTCGTGGTATGCGTCACCGCACCACCCAGTTCCTCGGCCGTCACCACCTCGTGGGTCACGGTCTTCACGACGTCCGGACCCGTCACGAACATGTAGGACGTGTCCTTCACCATGAAGATGAAGTCGGTCATGGCGGGAGAATACACCGCACCGCCGGCGCAGGGGCCCATGATCATCGAGATCTGCGGCACCACGCCCGAGGCTTCGACATTGCGCAGGAACACGTCGGCATAGCCTGCGAGCGAGGCGACGCCTTCCTGGATGCGGGCACCGCCCGAATCGTTGAGCCCGATGACC
The DNA here is from genome assembly GCF_039634785.1 of Tistrella mobilis. Taxonomy (NCBI): domain Bacteria; kingdom Pseudomonadati; phylum Pseudomonadota; class Alphaproteobacteria; order Geminicoccales; family Geminicoccaceae; genus Tistrella; species Tistrella mobilis. Next base: position 77,298 of record NZ_JBBIAB010000018.1, read on the forward strand.
GGGGCGCCGACCTGGACCGCCTGGTCCATGATCTTGCAGATCTTCTCTGCATGCGCTTCCGACAGCGCGCCGCCGAACACGGTGAAGTCCTGGCTGAACACGAAGACCAGGCGGCCGTTGATCGTGCCGCGGCCGGTGACGACGCCGTCGCCCGGGATCTTGGTGTTCTCCATCCCGAATTCGGTGCAGCGGTGTTCGACGAACATGTCGTATTCTTCGAACGACCCCGCATCGAGCAGCAGTTCGATGCGCTCGCGGGCAGTCAGCTTGCCCTTGGCATGCTGGGCGTCGATACGGCGCTCGCCGCCGCCCATCCGGGCAGCCTGACGACGCTTCTCAAGCTCTTCGAGTATCGCCTGCATCTCCGGTCTTCTTCATCCTCGAATGGTAGGGCGCCGTCCGCGGACGGCCCCCCCGGACCGGATGCGGCACGCAAAGCGCCTTACACGGCGTTTCCTTGTTCGCCTGTGCTGATAGCATGACGAACCCGGCTGCGCCACATCCTTTGCCGTGAACAGGGCTTTTGCGGCAAGGCTTTGGCAAATTCTTGCCGCATATGCGAAAGGTGTGCGACATCGCACGCCTGGTTGCGCAACTTTGCGCAACGGCCATCTGCGGCTGCGGAATTAGACCGGCCCTACCCTGCGTTGAGCGCGTCGCGGATCCGTGCCAGATCATCCAGGTCACGGCGCAGCAGCGCCAGGCGCTCGGCCTGCTCGGCATCCTCGCCCCAGCGGGTGATCTGGAAATGTTCGTCGGCGAAGGCGGCATCATATGCCGTCGCGGCATCGATTCCCGCCTCGGCCAGCGCCAGGCCGATCACCACCGATCCGGCGGTGGTCACCGCGCCGTGCAGCACCGCCAGCCGCCAGGGGTCGGCGGCCTCGATCGCGCGCGTCAGCCTTTCCACCGTCGCGGGTGGCTGGTCCACGGCCAGCAGGCCGGTGGTGGTCACCAGATGGATGTCGTAGCGGGTGCGGGCCCAGTCCACCAGGGGATCCCAGTGCCGGGCCTGAAGGGCCGCCAGTTCCTTCGGATTGTCGGCGCGATAGCAGACCAGATCCGTGCCGATATAACCGGCAAGCTCGGCCGCGATCTGCGCCCGGTGCGGCACCACCCGGTCGATCACCACATTGGCGAGCTTCGTCGCCGGCATGGTCTCGGGCGCGATATGGGTCTCCTGCGCCGCCCATTCATCCGCGATCAGCCGGGCCAGCGCCCGGCCGGGCACGACCAGCGGCGCCTTGGCCGGGGTGCGCAGGCCGCGGCCGTCGAGCAGCACGGTCCAGCCCGCCCCCGCGGGCGTAGCCGGGTCGGGCGCCGCCCCGTCGCCGGCCACCGGTGCGACCTCGGCCGCCTTGTAGAAACGCTTGCGGCGCGTGACGGCGTCGTTCATGCCCCGATCCTCCGTTCCGGCGCAAGCGGCGCTCCGATCAGGGTCGCGATCGCGGCATCCAGCTCGGCCGCCGCCGTCACCACCAGATCGGCCCCCGCATCCAGCAGGTCCTGATGGGCATGGCAGCCCCAGGCCACCCCGATTGCCCTGGCACCCGCCGCCCGCGCCATTTCCATGTCGTAGCTGGTATCGCCGATCAGCACGCTGCGTGCCGGATCGGCCCCGGTTTCGTCCATCGCAGCCAGCATCATCGCCGGATGCGGCTTGCTCGGATGGGTGTCGGCGGTCTGTATGGTCACGAACAGCCGCTCGAAGCCGAAGCGGGCCACGGTCCGCTCCACGCCGCGGATCGATTTGCCGGTCGCCATGCCCAGCACATAGCCCGCCCCGTCCAGCCGCTTCAGCGCCGCATCAACGCCGTCGAACAGCCGCTCGTCGCCCATCAGCCCGGCCGCCAGCCGGCGGCGATAGGCATCGCGATAGCCCTGGGCCAGATCATGGCAGGCGACATCGTCCAGATGCGGCAGCAGCCGGCCGATCGCGATCGGCAGTGACAGGCCGATGATCCGCGCCACCTCGGCCGGTGTCGGGGCCGCGATGCCGGCGGCGAGGAAGCAATCCGCCATGGTGTCGGCGATGTGTCCGGCGCTGTCGACCAGCGTGCCGTCGCAATCGAACACCACCAGCCCGATACCCTCCGTCCCCGTCGTCATGCGTCCATCTCCGGATCGAAGCCCAGCCGGTCGAAACTCTGCGCCATATGGGGCGGGATCGCGGCAGAGACCGAAATCCGCCGCCCGTCCGGCCCGTCCAGGGTCAGGCGCCGTGCATGCAGATGCAGGCGCCGCGGCAGCCCCTCTCCGCGCAGGTCCACCGCCTGTCCGCCATATTTCAGATCGCCCACGATCGGCGTGCCGATCGCCGCCAGATGGGCGCGGATCTGGTGGGTGCGGCCGGTCAGCGGCTTCAGCGCCACCAGGGCGCAGGGGCCGCCCGCCGCCAGCACCTCGTATTCGGTGACCGCCGTCTGGCCGTCGCCCTCGTCCACCGCCACCATGCGTTCGCCGCCGCGTTCCACCTGGCGCTTGGCCAGCGGCAGGTCGATCACGCCCCGCGCCGGCCGCGGCACGCCCAGCGTCACCGCCCAATAGATCTTGGTGGTGGTGCGCTCGCGGAAGGCCCGGGTCGCCCAGGCGGCGGCGCGGGCCGTGCGCGCCAGTGCCAGCACGCCCGAGGTGTCGCGGTCCAGCCGGTGCACCAGCCGCGGCCGCTCGTCGTCCGGGTGGCGCTTCAGCGCATCCAGCATGCCGTCCAGATGCCGGTCGGTGCCGCTGCCGCCCTGTACCGCCAGCCCCGAAGGCTTGTCGATCAGGATCAGGTCGGCGGTTTCCAGCAGCACCCGGCCGCGCAGGAATTCCGCCTCCTCGGCCGTGGTCTGGCGGGCCCCCGCCCGGCCCTCGGCCTTCGCCTCCAGCATCGGCAGGGCCGGCGGCGGCAGGCGGACCACGGCGCCGGCCGTCAGCCGCTGATCGGCCTTGGCGCGTTTGCCGTCCACCCGCACCTGGCCGGTGCGGGCCCAGCGCTGGGCCTCGCCGAAACTCAACGCCGGCAGGTGTTTGCGCAGCCAGCGGTCCAGCCGCTGGCCGTCCTCGTCGGGCCCGACTTCCCTATGCAGCGGATCGGCGCTCATCCGGCGATCATCCTGACGGTGGCAAGCCCGGCCAGCAGGGCAAGCGCGCCCGCCACCACCGATCCCAGCACGTAAAGCGCCGCGGCCATGGTTTCGCCGCGCTGCCAGAGCGAGACCGCATCCAGCGAGAAGGTCGAAAAGGTCGTGAACGCCCCCAGAAATCCGGTCGCGATCAGGGTGCGGGCATGGGGGAACATCGGCAGGCCATGGGCGGCGGCGCCGGCGATCGCGCCCATCAGGAACGAGCCCAGGATGTTCACGATCACCGTGCCCCAGGGGAAGCCAAGGCCGAAGGCCGCCGCACTCCAGGTGTTGACGCCGTGGCGGGCCAGCGCGCCCGCGGCCCCGCCGATGGCGATCACCGCCAGCGTCGCCGGTGCGAATGCGGTCATGCCTCTCCCTCTTCGTCCCTGGATCTGCGGGCGGCCGCCCGCATCTCCGCCTGGCGCTCGGCTCTCAGCTTCGACCAATATTCCAGCCGCCTGGCGATGTCACGCTCGAACCCCCGCGGCCGGGGTTCATAGACCACCCGCGCGCCCATGCCCTCGGGCCAGTAGTCGCGGCCTGAAAACGCGTCCGGCGCGTCATGGTCGTAGTCATAGCCATGGCCATAGCCCAGTTGCTTCATCAGTTTCGTCGGCGCGTTCAGGATGTGCATCGGCGGCATCAGCGAGCCGGTTTCCTTGGCCAGCCGGCGCGCGGTCTTGTAGGCCATATAGACCCCGTTCGACTTGGGCGCGGTCGCAAGATAGACGACCGCCTGGGCGATGGCGAGTTCGCCCTCGGGGCTGCCCAGGGTCTCGTAGGCGCGCTGGGCCGCCAGCGCCTGTTCCACCGCTCGCGGATCGGCCATGCCGATATCCTCGACCGCGAAGCGGATCAGCCGGCGGACGACATAGAGCGGATCCTCGCCGCCATCCAGCATGCGCGCGAACCAATAGAGCGCCGCATCGACATCCGATCCGCGCAGCGATTTGTGCAGCGCGCTGATCAGGTTGTAATGGCCTTCCTGGGCCTTGTCGTAGAGTGGCAGCCGGCGCTGCAGCAGCTGGCCCAGCCGCACCGTATCCAGTCGCTCGCCCTCGGGCAGGGCATAGAGCGTGTCGGCCAGGTTCAGCAGAAAGCGGCCGTCGCCGTCGGCCATGCCGACCAGCACGGCACGGGCCTCGTCGTCCACCGGCAGCGGCCGACCTTCCGCCGCCTCGGCGCGGATCAGAAGCTCGCCCAGCGCCGCCTCGTCCAGCCGCCGCAGCACCAGAACCTGGGTGCGCGACAACAGCGCGCCGTTCAGCTCGAAAGACGGGTTTTCGGTCGTAGCACCGATCAGCGTGACCGTCCCATCCTCCACATAGGGCAGGAAACTGTCCTGCTGGGCGCGGTTGAAGCGGTGGATCTCGTCGACGAACAGCAGGGTCTGGCGGCCGGTATCGCGCAGCGCCGCCGCTTCGGCAAAGGCCTTGCGCAGATCGGCGACGGTCGAGAACACGGCCGAAAGTGCCGCGAAGCGCATGCCGGTCGCCTCGGCCAGCAGCCGCGCCAACGTCGTCTTGCCGGTGCCCGGCGGCCCCCACAGGATCAGCGAGGCCAGCCGCTTCGCCTGGACCATCCGCGTCACCGGCCCGTCGGGGCCGAACAGATGGTCCTGGCCCACGATCTCGCCGATCCGGCCGGGACGGAGCCGGTCGGCAAGCGGGCGCGGTGCGGCGGCATCGAACAGCGTGGCCATGGGGGTCGGGCGGGCTCCGGGTGGCTGACGTAAGGGCAGAGAGCGCGGGAGGGCCCGCGATCAGCCCATCAGATCCAAGGTGAGTTCGCGGCCCTCGCGGCGCAAGGTCAGCTGCCAGCGGCGCTGGCCCTGCATCTGCTTCAGGGTCTTTTCGACATCGGCGGTGCGCGACAGGCGCTTGCCGTTCACCGCCAGCACCATGTCGCCGGGCTTGAGGCCGATCGATGCCGCGGCGGAATTGCGGGTGATGTCGACCACGATCACCCCTTCCTCGAAGCCGTCGATCCCCAGTTCCTCGGCCAGGGCGGGCGAGAGGTTGGCGATCCGCGCGCCGGCGAGCGGGTTGCTGCCGGTGATCTCGCGCTCGTCGCGGGCCACCGTCTCGGGTGCGGCGATCAGCGGCAGCGACACGGTCTGCCGGCGGCCCTCGCGCCAGATGGTGACCGCGGTCTCGCCGCCGATGCCGGCAGCCGCCAACCGGAACCTCAGCGCCCGCGGATCGTCGACCGGCTTGCCGCCGATCTCCAGGATCACGTCACCGCGCTTCAGAACGCCTTTGGCCGGGCCGTCGGGATGCACATCGCTCACCAGCACGCCGGTCGGGCGCGTCATGCCCAGGCTTTCGGCGATCTCCTGCGTCACCGGCTGGCCGCGGGCACCCAGCCAGGCGCGGGCTACGGGCCGGCCCTCGATCGCCGCCTGCACCACGGTCTTCACCAGCGTGGCGGGGATCGCGAAGCCGATACCGTTGGAGCCGCCGGAGCGGCTGAAGATCGCGGTGTTCACGCCGATCAGCTCGCCGTTCACCGTCACCAGCGCGCCGCCCGAATTGCCGGGGTTGATCGCCGCATCGGTCTGGATGAAGGACTGGAAGTCGGAAACCCCGACCATGGTGCGGGCGAGCGCCGAGACGATGCCGCTGGTCACCGTCTGCCCCACCCCGAAGGGGTTGCCGATCGCCAGCACCAGATCGCCGACCTCGATCGAATCGCTGTCGCCGAAGCTCAGCGCCGGCAGGGTCTGGCCCTCGGTGTCGATCTTCAGCACCGCCAGATCGGTCTGCGGGTCCAGCCGCACCACCTCGGCCGCGAATTCGCGGCGGTCGTTCAGCACCACGGTGATCTGGTCGGCGCCGTCGATCACATGGTTGTTGGTGACGATATAGCCGCGGCCGTCGACGATGACGCCTGATCCGAGCGCGTTCTGCACCCGCTCCGACGGCTTGCCGATGCCCATCCGGTCGCCGAAGAAGCGGCGGAAGAACGGGTCGGCGAAGAACGGAGAGCGCTGCTGCACCACCACCGTGCGGCGGGTGTAGATGTTCACCACCGCCGGCGCCGCCTGACGCACCACGGGCGCGAAGGACAGCTGCATTTCGCTCCGGCTTTCCGGCACCCGCCGTTCGGTCCCGGCCGCCACCGCCGGCGGCATCTGCAATGCCGCCAGGGCCAGCACCAGCGCCAGCATGCTCGACCGCAGGCCGCCGCGGATCACCGCTGTCAGGTCTGCACCCCGTTCAGGCAGTCGGTTCATCACTCTCATTCCCGCCCGGTTGTCTCGTCCAGGTCCGACAGCATAGTCCCCGCCGCCCGGACCACAAGTGACCAGAGCCACGCACGCCCCCCGAACGCAGAACGGGCGGCGCGCCTTTCGGCACACCGCCCGTTCCCAAGGGCCCCGTCGCGATGCCGCTGCCGGCACCGCCGCCCGGATCAATCCTCGGCGTCGTCCTCGGCAACCTGCTTCGGGCCCGAATCCTGGCCCTTGGCGGCGAGGTTGCGGTCGACCAGCTCGATGATCGCCATCGGGGCCGCGTCGCCATAGCGGAAGCCGGCCTTCAGCACGCGGGTATAACCGCCGGCGCGGGCCTGGTAGCGCTCGGCCAGCTCGCCGAACAGCTTCTGCACGATCACGCCGTCGGGCAGGCGCGAGGCGGCCTGACGGCGGGCGTGGAGGTCGCCGCGCTTGCCGAGGGTGATCAGGCGCTCCACCACCGGGCGCAGTTCCTTCGCCTTCGGCAGCGTGGTCTTGATCTGCTCGTGCTTCAGCAGCGCGACCGCCATGTTGGCGAGCATCGCCTTGCGGTGGGCGGTGGTGCGGTTCAGCTTGCGCTGGTTCATGCCATGACGCATGAGGGGTACTCCTGCCTTGGCATCATCCGCATGCGGGGGCCATCCGCGGTGCGGGGCCCGGTCTCCGGGCCTTGATGCTGTTCTGGACGGGGCGGACGTGCGCAGGCACTACCCGCCCCCTGGGATGTCGTCCGGTGCCGCGAGGCGCCCGAAGAGGCTCAGTACGGCTCTTCGAGCTTCTTCGCCAGCTCTTCGATGTTCTCCGGTGGCCAGTTGCTGATCTGCATGCCGAGCTTCAGACCCATGGAGGACAGAACCTCCTTGATCTCGTTCAGCGACTTGCGACCAAAATTCGGCGTCCGGAGCATCTCGGCCTCGGTCTTCTGGACCAGGTCGCCGATGTAGACGATGTTGTCGTTCTTCAGGCAATTCGCCGAACGCACCGACAGCTCCAGTTCCTCGACCTTGCGGAGGAGGTTGGGGTTGAACGGCAGCTCGTCCTGCTCCTCGCGCTCCGTCGGCATTTCCGGCTCTTCGAAGTTGATGAAGAGCTGGAACTGGTCCTGCAGGATGCGCGCGGCCAGCGCGATCGAGTCTTCCGGCGTGATGGCGCCGTTGGTCTCGACATAGAGCGAGAGACGGTCATAGTCGGTGTACGAACCGACGCGGCTGTTCTCGACCTTGTACGAGACCTTCTTGATCGGGCTGAACAGGGCATCGACCGGGATCAGGCCGATCGGCGCGTCCTCGGGCCGGTTGGCCGAGGCCGGGACATAGCCCTTACCCGTGTTGACGACGAATTCCATGTTCAGCACCGCGCCCTCGTCGAGGGTGCAGAGCACCAGATCCGGATCCAGGATCCCGATATCGGGCCCGGTCTGGATCATCGACGCCTTCACCTCGCAGGGGCCGGTCGCCTTCAGCGTCATCCGCTTCGGGCCGTCGGCATGCATGGTCAGCGACATGGTCTTCACGTTCAGCACGATGTCGGTCACGTCCTCGCGCACGCCGGGGACGGACGAGAACTCGTGCAGAACGCCGTCGATCTTGATGGCGGTCACAGCGGCGCCCTGGAGCGACGACAGCAGCACCCGGCGGAGGGCATTGCCGAGCGTCATGCCGAAGCCGCGCTCAAGCGGCTCGGCAACCACGGTCGCCTGACGGGCCGGATTGGCGCCGGGCTCGATCTCGAGCTTGTTCGGCTTAATCAGGTCCTGCCAATTCTTATGGATCACGTGAACGACCTCTCGTTGCTCGCGCCGCAAGTGGTGGATGCCGGTCGTTGCGGGGATCCGGCGTTGCGGTGATACGGCGGGCTTATGGCACCCGCCGTGCCGGTGACGCGGAACCAGACAGGCTTACGCCGGCCGGTGCGCGCCCCGCTCATCGGGGCTGGCGCGTCCGACCGGCGGGGGCGCGTGCGGTCCTGGACGTCAGACGCGGCGCCGCTTGGGCGGGCGGCAGCCGTTGTGCGGGATGGGGGTCACGTCGCGGATCGACGTGATCGCGAAGCCGGCCGCCTGAAGGGCGCGCAGAGCCGACTCGCGGCCCGAACCCGGGCCCTTCACCTCGACGTCGAGGGTGCGCATGCCGTGCTCGGCGGCCTTGCGGCCGGCGTCTTCGGCAGCGACCTGCGCCGCATAGGGGGTCGACTTGCGCGAGCCCTTGAAGCCCATGGTCCCCGACGACGACCAGGAGATGGTGTTCCCCTGAACGTCGGTGATGGTGATCATGGTGTTGTTGAAGCTCGCGTTCACGTGCGCGACGCCGGAGGTGATGTTCTTCCGGTCGCGGCGGCGCAGACGCGCACCCGTATCCTTAGCCATGGTGCGTCCTTACTTCTTCTTGCCCGCAATCGGCTTCGCCGGGCCCTTACGGGTCCGCGCGTTGGTGTGGGTGCGCTGGCCGCGCACCGGCAGGCCACGACGATGGCGCAGGCCGCGATAGCAGCCGAGGTCCATCAGGCGCTTGATGTTCATCGCGACTTCGCGGCGGAGGTCACCCTCGACCGTATAGTCGCTGTCGATCACTTCACGGATGCGGATAACTTCGGCATCCGACAGCTCGTTCACACGCCGCTCGGCGGGGATACCGACCTTGCCGCAGATCTCCTGCGACTTCGCCCGGCCGATGCCGTGAATGTAGGTCAGCGCGATCTCGACCCGCTTCGCGGTCGGGATATTCACACCTGCAATACGCGCCACGCTTGATTCTCCTTCGTCGACCGACGGTCTGCGCCCGCACGCGCCCACTCGGCGCGGAGGGGCGCGATTATAGGATGACCGTCGCTCAAGTCAACACTCTGATGTCAGGATCCGGCGTCCAAAATGGCCTTCAGCGCCCGGGTCACATCATCGATGTCTGCCATGCCGTCCACCGTCCGCAACAGCCCCTTCGATTCGTAATAGGGCAGCAGCGGTGCGGTCTGGGCGTGATACGCCTCGAGCCGGCTCTTCACCGTCTCGGCATTGTCGTCCTTACGGCGGGTGAACTCGGTCGACCCGCACACGTCGCAGACGCCCTCGACCTTGGGCTTCTGGAAGGTGTCGTGATAGCCGGCGCCGCATCTGGCGCAGGCGAAACGGCCGGTGATGCGCTCGACCAGCGCACCATCGTCGACCTTCATCTCGATCACATGGTCGAGCTTCAGGCCCTGAGAGGCGAGCATCCCGTCCAGCGCCTCGGCCTGGGCCACGGTGCGCGGGAAACCGTCGAGGATGAAGCCGTTGCTGCAATCGTCCTGGCCGATGCGGCCGGCGATCATGTCGATGATCGCCTGGTCCGGCACCAGCTGGCCGGCATCCATGATCGCCTTCACGCGGTTGCCGAGCGCACTGCCCGACTTCACTTCGGCGCGGAGCATGTCGCCGGTGGACAGCTGCACGATGCCGTAGGCGTCGACCAGACGCTGCGACTGGGTGCCCTTGCCGGCACCGGGAGGTCCGAGGAGGATCAGGATCACGACCGCCGTCCTTTGAGTCGGGCCTTCTTGATCAGCCCTTCATACTGGTGTGCCAGCAGGTGGGACTGGATCTGGGCCACGGTGTCGATGGTGACGTTGACCACGATCAGCAGGCTGGTGCCGCCGAAATAGAACGGAACCGAGTACTCGCTGATCAGAATTTCGGGGAGCGCGCAGACCGCTGCGATATAGGCCGCGCCGATCACGGTCAGACGGGTGAGGACGTGATCGAGGTAATCTGCCGTGTTCTTGCCCGGCCGGATGCCCGGAATGAAGCCGCCATGCTTGCGCAGGTTGTCGGCCGTCTCTTCCGGGTTGAAGACGATGGCGGTGTAGAAGAAGCAGAAGAACAGGATCGCGCCGACATAAAGCGCCAGGTAGAGCGGCTGGCCATGGGCCAGGTTCGCCGTCAGCCAGGTCAGCCATGCGGGGCCGCCCGTGGCGTTGAAGCTTGCGATGGTGGTCGGCAGCAGCAGGATCGAGCTGGCGAAGATCGGCGGGATCACGCCGGCGGTGTTGAGCTTCAGCGGCAGATGCGAGCTCTCGCCACCATAGATCCGGTTGCCGACCTGGCGCTTGGGATACTGCACCACGATCCGGCGCTGGGCCCGCTCCATGAACACGATGAAGGTGATCACGGCGACCGACATGATCAGCAGTGCCAGGATGAAACCGGTCGACAGCGCGCCGGTGCGGCCCAGTTCCAGCATGCGGGCCAGCGCGCCGGGCAGCTCGGCCACGATGCCGGTGAAGATGATCAGAGAGATACCGTTGCCGACGCCGCGGGCGGTGATCTGCTCGCCCAGCCACATCAGGAACATCGTGCCGCCGACCAGGGTGATCACGGTCGCGGCGCGGAAATAGGCGCCGGGGTCGGCCACGGCGGACATGCCGCCGGCCTGCAGCCCCTCAAGGCCCACCGAGATGCCGTAGGCCTGCACGATCGCCAGCGCCACCGTGCCGTAGCGGGTGTACTGGTTCAGCAGCTTGCGCCCGCTCTCGCCCTCCTTCTTCAAGGCCGCGAAGCTCGGCAGAACCGCGGTCAGCAGCTGCACGATGATCGAGGCCGAGATGTAGGGCATCACGGTGAGCGCGAAGATGGTCATGCGACCGAGCGCGCCGCCGGCGAAGACGTTGAACATGCCGAGAATGCCGCCGGCGTTCTGATTGAACACGTCGGCGAGCACGGCGGGATTGATCCCCGGCACCGGGATATAGGTGCCCAGGCGATAGACCAGCAGCGCGCCCAGGGTGAACCAGAGCCGCTTCTTCAGTTCCGTGGCCTTGCCGAAGGCCGCGAAATTCAGGCTGCCCGCAAGTTGGTCGGCGGAGGACGCCATCGCGGATGCGCTCCCGGCTTGAAGATGGGGATCAGGAATGTCGCGGCCGGGATCGTCCCCCGTCCGCGGACACACAGGTCGTCGAGTGGTCCTTACGCGTCGCCCGGGCCGCCCGCCGCCCCAGCCCCGCGGTATCCGCGGTTCGGGAATGCGAGCGCGGGCAACCATCCCCCGGTCAGGACCGGCGGACGGTCACCCGTCAAGCCTGCTCGACGCAAGCCCCGGCCTGGATCAGGCCTGGGCCTCGTCGGCCACCGGCGCCGCCGGCAGCTCGACCTTGCCGCCGGCCTTCTCCACCGCTTCCACGGCCGCCGCAGAGGCGCCGCTGACGCGGATGGTGACGGCTGCGGTGATCTCGCCCTTGGCGAGCAGGCGCACGCCGTCGCGGATGCGACGCACGAGACCCGCCTCGATCAGGGCCGCTTCGGTGATCTCGGTGCCGAGCTTGCCGGCATCGATCGCCTTCTGGATGCGACCCAGATTGACATGGACGAAATCGTTACGGAAGGGCGCATTGGTGAAACCACGGCGCGGAAGGCGACGATGCAGCGGCATCTGACCGCCCTCGAAGCCCTTGATCGCCACGCCGCTGCGCGCCTTCGCACCCTTGTGGCCCTTGCCGGCAGTCTTGCCGGTGCCGGAGCCGGGGCCGCGACCGATGCGCTTGCGGTCCTTGGTCGCGCCGGGATTGTCCCTGAGCTCGTTGAGCTTCATGACACGGCTGTTCCTTGCGTTCGTGTGTCTGGGGAAGGAAGCCCGGGGTTACCCCCTCAGGCCACCTCCTCCACCACCACGAGATGGGCCACCTTGGCGATCATGCCGCGCACCGAGGGGGTATCCTCGAGCACCCGGCTGCGATGCCGCTTGTTGAGGCCCAGACCGATCAGCGTCTGGCGCTGGTAGTCGGGACGACCGATCGGGCTGCCGATCTGGGTCACCTTCACCTGCTTCTTCGCCTCGGACATGGATCTCACTCCTTGCCCGCGGCAGCAGCGGCGGCCTGGCCGTCGCGGCGCCCGATGATGTCGCTGACCTTGCGGCCGCGGCGGCGGGCAACCTCACGCGGCGACTGCACGGCCTTGAGGCCGTCGAAGGTCGCCTTGATGAGATTGTACGGGTTCGAGGTGCCGTGGCTCTTCGCCACGACGTCCGCGACACCCAGGCTCTCCAGCACCGCGCGCATCGGGCCGCCGGCGATGATGCCGGTGCCCGGAGGGGCCGCGCGCATCAGGATCCGGCCGGCACCGAAATGCCCGTCGATGTCGTGGTGGAGCGTGCGGCCCTCGCGAAGCGGAACGCGGATCATGCCGCGCTTCGCCTTCTCGGTGGCCTTGCGGATTGCCTCGGGGACCTCGCGGGCCTTGCCCTGGCCGAAACCGACCCGGCCACGACCGTCACCGACAACCACCAGCGCGGCAAAGCCGAACCGGCGACCGCCCTTCACCACCTTCGCGACGCGATTGATGGTGACGAGCTTGTCGATGAACTCGCCATCTTCCTCGCGAGGCTTGCGCTCGTTTTCCGTGCGTGCCATGCGTTCGGCCCCCTCAGAACGACAGCCCGCCCTCGCGGGCGGCGTCGGCCAGCGCCTTCACGCGGCCATGATAGATGTAGCCACCGCGGTCGAAGACCACCTCGGTCACGCCGCTTGCGGCAGCGCGCGAGGCAATCAGCTTGCCGACCGCCTTGGCGGCTTCGATGCCGGCACCGTTCTTCAGCTGGCCCTTGAGCTCGCCGTCGAGGGTGGAGGCCGAAGCCAGGGTCACGCCCTGCACATCGTCGATGATCTGGGCGTAGATATTCAGATTGGAGCGGTAGACGCTCAGCCGCGGACGGCCGTGCGACTTCTTGCGCAGCTGCGTACGCACACGCCGCTTGCGCCGCTCGAAGAGCGAATTCGCGTTCATGCCCCTGCGGCTCCTTACTTCTTCTTGCCTTCCTTGCGGACGATGATCTCGTCCTCGTACTTGACGCCCTTGCCCTTATAGGGCTCGGGCGACCGGAAGGACCGGATCTCGGCGGCAATCTGACCGACGCGCTGCTTGTCGATGCCAGAGATGGCGAGCGCGGTCGGCTTTTCAGCCTTGATCTCGATGTCCGCCGGAACGGCGTACTTGATGTCGTGGCTGTAGCCGAGCTGCAGGGTCAGCAGCTTGCCGTCAACAGCGGCGCGGTAACCGACGCCGTTGATGTCGAGCTTCACGGTGAAGCCTTCCGACACGCCCTTCACCATATTGGCGACGAGGGTGCGGGACAGGCCCCACATGGCGCGGCCGCGGCGTTCGTCGTTGGCCGGCGCGACGACGACCTTGCCGTCTTCGAGCGCGACGTTCACGTCCGACGGCAGGGTCCGCTCGAGCGCGCCGAGCTTGCCCTTCACGCGGACAGTGTTGCCGTCGACGGCCACTTCGACGCCCTGGGGCACCGCAACCGGGTTCTTACCGATACGCGACATGGGACGTCTCCTCAGAACACCTTGCAGAGAACCTCACCGCCGACATTGGCGGTGCGGGCCTCCGCGTCGGACATGACGCCACGGGGGGTCGAGAGGATCTGGATGCCGAGGCCGTTATAGTGCTTCGGCAGCGCCTTGATCGACGAATAGACGCGGCGACCGGGGCGGGAAACGCGGCCGATTTCGCGGATGGCGGGCTCGCCGTCCACATACTTCAGCGCGATCTCGAACACCGGCTTGCCTTCAGACGACTCGCTGCGCTCGTAGCCACGGATGTAGCCCTCGCGGGTCAGCACGTCGAGCACCCAGCCGCGCAGCTTCGAGGCAGGGCACAAAGTCGTCGACTTGCGCGCCAGCTGAGCGTTGCGGATACGGGTGATCATATCGCCGAGGGGATCGGTCATGGACATATCCGGTCCTCCTCTCTTACCAGCTCGACTTCGTCATGCCGGGGATCTGCCCCTGCGACGCCAGGTCGCGGAGCGCCACACGGCACAGCTTCAGCTTGCGGTACACCGCACGGGGGCGGCCGGTCAGCTCGCACCGGTTCCGGATGCGGGTCTTCGAGCCGTTGCGCGGGAGGGCGGCGAGCTTCAGGGTCGCCGCGAAACGCTCCTCGGGCGACAGCTCACGATCGTCAACCACCGCCTTCAGGGCAGCGCGCTTGTTCGCAAAACGCGCAACCAGCTGCTCGCGGTGCTTGTTCTTCTGGACGGCACTGGTCTTGGCCATAATCGCCTCGCTTGCCGTTGCTCAGTTCACGAAGGGCATCTTGAAGGCGGCAAGAAGCGCCTTCGCCTCGGCATCCGTCTTGGCCGTCGTCGCGAAGACGATGTCCATGCCCCGGACGGTATCGACCTTGTCGTACTCGATCTCGGGGAAGACGATCTGCTCTTTGAGGCCCATGGCATAATTGCCACGCCCGTCGAACGACTTGCCGTTCAGCCCGCGGAAGTCGCGGACGCGCGGCAGAGCGATGGTGACGAGACGATCCAGGAACTCGTACATCCGGTCGCGGCGCAGCGTCACCTTGACGCCGATCGCCATGCCCTCGCGCAGCTTGAAGCCGGCGATCGACTTCGAGGCGCGGGTCACGACGGGCTTCTGGCCGGTGATCTTGGCCAGATCGGTCACGACGCCGTTGATCTTCTTCTGATCGCCAACCGCCTCGCCGACGCCCACATTCAGGACGATCTTATCGAGACGGGGGATCTCCATGACGTTCGCATAGCTGAACTGCTCGCGCAGCTGCGGGCGAACCTCGTTAACGTAGTACTCGTACAAGCGTGCCATTTTGGGCTGCTCCGCCGTCAACGATCGATCTGCTCGCCGGACCGCTTGGCGACGCGCACCTTACGGCCATCTTCGAGCGTGGTAAAACCGACGCGGGTCGGCTTGCCGTCCTTGGGGTCGGCGATCGCGACGTTCGACAGGTGCAGCGACGCTTCCTTCTCCACGATACCGCCGGGATTACCCGGCTTGGGAGCGGTGTGCCGCTTGACGAGGTTAACGCCCTGAACGACGACGCGGTTCTCCTTGGGGAGAACCTGCGCAACCGTCCCGGCCTTGCCCTTGTCACGCCCGGTCAAAACGACGACGTTGTCGCCTTTCTTGATCTTGGCTGCCATCAGAGGACCTCGGGGGCCAGAGAGATGATCTTCATGAACTTCTTGCCGCGGAGCTCGCGGGTGACCGGCCCGAAGATACGGGTACCGATCGGCTCGCCATGCTTGTTGATGAGCACGGCGGCATTGCGGTCGAAGCGGATGGCGGTGCCGTCCGGACGACGCAGCTCCTTGGCGGTACGAACGACCACCGCACGGTGGACGTCGCCCTTCTTCACCTTACCACGCGGAATCGCCTCCTTCACGGAGACGACGATCACGTCGCCGACACGCGCGACGCGGCGACGCGAACCGCCGAGAACGCGGATGCACATCACACGCCGGGCGCCGCTGTTGTCCGCCACTTCCAGATTGGTTTCGGTCTGGATCACGGGACCGTTCCTTAATCAGCAGGGGCCGGGCTTCATTCGCCGTCAGCGACGACCGTCCAGCGCTTGCGCTTGGAGATCGGAGCCGATTCAATGATGCGGACGATGTCGCCGGCCTTGAACCGGTTGTCCTCATCATGCGCGGCATACTTCTTGCTGCGGCGAATGAACTTCTTGTAGATCGGGTGCTGGAAGCGACGTTCGACCTTGACGATGATCGTCTTGTCGCCCTTGTCGCTCACCACGACGCCCTGAAGGATACGCTTGGGCATCTGATCACTCCTTCGCCGCGGCGCCGGCCGACTGGCCGATCACGGTCTTGATCCGGGCGATGTCGCGCCGCACCTCGCGCACGCGCGCGGTGTTTTCGAGCTGGCCGCCAGCCTGCTGGAAGCGCAGGTTGAACTGCTCCTTCTTCAGCTGGAGCAGCATGGTGTTCAGCTCGGTCGCCGACTTCGCGCGCAGTTCTTCAGCCTTCATGGCCTCAGCCCTCCACACCGATGCGCTGGATCACGCGGGTGCGGATCGGCAGCTTGGCGGCGCCACGCTCGAAGGCCTCGCGGGCCAGGTCGGCGGGGACACCATCCAGTTCGAACATCACGCGACCGGGCTTCACGCGGGCCATCCAGAATTCTGGAGAGCCCTTACCCTTACCCATGCGCACCTCGGCCGGCTTCTTCGAAACCGGCACGTCGGGGAAGATACGCACCCACACGCGGCCGACACGGCGGATGTGGCGGGTGATCGCGCGACGGGTCGCCTCGATCTGCCGCGCCGTCAACCGGCCGGGTTCCATCGCCTTCAGGCCGTAGGCGCCGAAATTCAGCGCCGTACCACCCTTGGCATCACCGTGGATGCGGCCCTTATGCGCCTTGCGATATTTCGTCCGCTTCGGACTCAGCATAAGTTCCAGCCTTTCTCACTAAGCTGATCGCCGCCGGATCAGCGCGAAGCCCGCGTCTCACGACGCTCGGCTTCCGCTGCCAGCGGATCGCGGCTCAGCACTTCGCCCTTGAACACCCAGACCTTGACACCGCAGGTGCCGTAGGTGGTGAAGGCGGTCGCCTGGCCATAGTCGATGTCGGCGCGCAGCGTATGCAGCGGCACGCGACCTTCACGGTACCATTCCGTACGGGCGATTTCGGCGCCGCCCAGACGGCCGCTGCAGGTGATGCGGATGCCTTCGGCACCCAGACGCATCGCCGACTGCACGGCACGCTTCATCGCCCGACGGAACGCCACGCGGCGCTCCAGCTGCTGGGCGATGTTCTCGGCCACCAGGGTGGCGTCGAGTTCGGGCTTGCGGACCTCGGCGATGTTCAGATGAACCTCGCCGCGGACCAGCTTGCCGACATCAGCCTTCAGCTTGTCGATGTCGGCGCCCTTCTTGCCGATGATCACGCCGGGACGCGCGCTGTTCAGCGTGATGCGCACCTTCTGCGCAGCCCGCTCGATCACGATGCCCGACACGCCGGCGTTCTTCAGGCGGCCCTTCAGGTACTTGCGCAGGCGCAGGTCTTCCTGAAGCAGGTCGCCATAATTGTCATCCGCGTACCAGCGGCTGTCCCAGGTACGGATGATCCCGAGCCGGAGCCCGATGGGATTGACCTTATGACCCATTAGTCCTGCTCCTCACGCTCGCGGACCACCACGGTCAGCTGGCTGAAAGGCTTCTCCACGCGACCAACACGGCCACGGGCGCGGGCGCTGAACCGCTTCATGACCAGCGCCTTGCCGACAAAGGCCTCGGCCACGAACAGACGGTCCACGTCCAGCTCGTGGTTGTTTTCCGCATTGGCGATCGCCGACTGCAGGGTCTTCTTCACGTCGTTCGAGATCCGGCGGCGCGAGAAGGTCAGCGCAGCCAGCGCCGACTCGACGCTCCGACCACGGATCAGCTCGGCGACGGTGTTGAGCTTGCGCGGGCTCACGCGCAGCATCGTCGAAACCGCGCGCGCCTCGTTTTCGGCAACCCGCCGCTCGGCACTAGGCTTGCCCATGGTTATTTCCTCTTGGCCTTCTTGTCCGCGGCGTGGCCGTAGAACGTGCGGGTGGGCGCGAACTCGCCGAACTTATGCCCGACCATGTCCTCGGAGACAAGCACGGGCAGGAACTTGTGCCCGTTATAGACCCCAAAGGTCAAGCCCACAAACTGGGGCAGGATGGTCGAACGACGCGACCAGGTGCGAATCACCTCCTTGCGGCCGGAGGTGTGCAGCGCGTCGGCCTTCTTCAGCAGGTACCCGTCGACAAACGGGCCTTTCCAAACCGAACGGGGCACGGTGTCCTCCTTCAGACCTTAGGGCTTGCGGCGACGGACGATGAACTTGTCCGTAGCCTTGTTATTGCGGGTGCGCTTGCCCTTGGTCGGCTTGCCCCACGGAGTGACCGGATGACGACCGCCCGAGGTGCGGCCTTCGCCACCACCATGCGGATGATCGACCGGGTTCATCGCAACGCCACGGACAACCGGGCGGCGGCCCATCCACCGGGAACGGCCGGCCTTACCCAGGCTGACGTTCTGGTGGTCGGGGTTCGACACCGCACCGATGGTGGCCATGCATTCGGCGCGCACCATGCGCTGCTCGCCGGACGCCATGCGCAGCATGACGTAGTTGCCGTCCTTGCCGACCACCTGAACATAGGTGCCGGCCGACCGCGCGATCTGACCACCCTTGCCGGGCTTCAGCTCGACATTGTGGACGATCGTGCCGACCGGGATCGACGACAGCGGCATGGCATTGCCGGGCCGCACGTCGACCTTGGCACCGGCGACGACCTTGTCGCCGGCCTTCAGGCGCTGCGGGGCCAGGATATAGGCCTGCTCGCCGTCGGTGTACTCGATCAGCGCGATGAACGCGGTGCGGTTCGGATCGTACTCAAGGCGCACGACCGAGGCTTCCACGTCCCACTTGCGGCGCTTGAAGTCGACCAGACGGTAGCGACGCTTGTGACCGCCACCCACCTGAAACGCCGTGATGCGGCCCAGATTGTTGCGGCCACCCGACTTGGTCAGGCCTTCGGTCAGGGACTTGACCGGCTTGCCCTTCCAAAGCTCCGAGCGATCGACCAGAACCAGCTGACGCCGGCCGGGCGAAGTCGGCTTGTATGCCTTCAAAGCCATCGGATCAGATCCCCGCCGTCAGATCGATCTGCTGGCCTTCGGCCAGGGTCACGATCGCCTTCTTGAAGTCCGAGCGACGCCCGGGGCGGCCACGGAAGCGCTTGGTCTTGCCGGCCTGCACCAGGGTGTTGACCGCCTTGACCTTCACGCCGAAGAGCTTCTCGACGGCCTGCTTGATCTCGGGCTTGGTCGCATCCAGGGTCACCTTGAAGGTGACCTGGTCATTCTCCGAACCCATCGTCGACTTTTCGGTGACGACCGGGCTCAGGATGATGTCGTACATCCGCTCCGGGTTCATTTCAGCCGCGCCTCCAGGCTCTCGACCGCGGCGCGCGACAGCACCAGGGTGTCGCGGCGCAGGATGTCGTAAACATTGGCGCCCTGGCTCGGCAGAACGTCGATGCCGATCAGGTTGCGGGCGGCGAGGCGGAAGCCCTGGTCGACCTCGGTGCCGCCGATGAACAGCGTCGAGCTGCCCAGACCGGCCTTCTCGAGACGGGCCACCAGCGCCTTGGTCTTGGCGTCGTCGGCCTTCAGCTCGTCGACCACCACCAGCTTGCCACCCTGGGCCTTGACCGACAGCGCGGTCTTCAGGGCCAGACGACGCACCTTCTTCGGCAGGTCGTGGGCATGGCTGCGGACCACGGGACCGTGGACCGTGGCGCCGCCGCGGAAGATGTTCGCCCGCTTGGCGCCGTGCCGCGCGCGGCCCGTGCCCTTCTGGCGGTAGATCTTCGCGGTCGAGCCGGCGATCTCGGAGATCGTCTTCACCTTGTGCGTCCCGGCGCGCCGCTTGGCGAGCTGGTAGCGCACCATCCGGTGCAGGATGTCGACGCGGGCCGGGAGACCGAACACCTCGTCAGCCAGCGCGATCGTGCCGGCATCCTCGTTATCGAGGGTAATGACCTTCACATCCATCGCTCGGCCCTCAGCCTTCCGTGGTCTCGGCGGCCGCCCCGGCGGCCTGCGCCTTGAGGCCGGCCGGGAACGGCACGCTCTCGGGCAGCGCCTTCTTCACGGCGTCGCGCACAAGAACGTACGAACCGGCGGCACCCGGGATGGCGCCCTCGACGAGCAGCAGGCCACGGTCGGCGTCGACCACGGTCACGCGCAGGTTCTGCACGGTCACGCGGCGGGCACCCATGTGGCCGGCCATCTTCTTGCCCTTGAAGGTACGGCCCGGATCCTGACGGTTACCGGTCGAACCATGCGAGCGGTGCGAGACCGACACGCCGTGGGTGGCACGAAGACCGCCGAAGTTGTGACGCTTCATGGCGCCGGCGAAGCCCTTACCGATCGAGGTGCCGACGACGTCGACGAACTGGCCGACGACGAAGTGGTTGGCACCGATCTCGGCTCCGATCTCCGGCAGCGCGTCGGCGGTCACGCGGAACTCCGCGAGCTTCGCCTTCGGCTCCACCTTCGCCTTGGCGAAGTGGCCACGCTGGGCCTTCGAGACGTTCTTAACCTTGGCCGCGCCGTAACCGACCTGAACCGCGGTGTAACCGTCGGTCTCGTCGGTGCGGTGGGCGACGACCTGCACATTGTCGACCTTCAGCACGGTCACGGGAATGTGAATGCCGGCCGAGTCGAAAACGCGGGTCATCCCGAGCTTGCGGGTGATGACTCCAGTACGCATCTGGCGTTACCCCCTCAGAGCTTGATCTCGACGTCGACGCCGGCCGCGAGGTCGAGCTTCATCAGCGCGTCGACGGTCTGCGGGGTGGGCTCGACGATGTCGAGGAGGCGCTTGTGCGTCCGGATCTCGAACTGTTCGCGCGACTTCTTGTCGATGTGCGGCGAACGGAGCACCGTGAAGCGCTCGATCTCGGTCGGCAGCGGGATCGGGCCCCGCACGCTGGCGCCGGTCCGCTTGGCGGTGTTCACGATCTCGCGCGTCGACTGATCGAGCACGCGATGATCGAACGCCTTCAGGCGGATGCGAATGTTCTGGCCTTCCATCATGGGCTTCTACCTTGGCCTCGGCGGTGCGACCTGCCGGATGAATCCGGGGTGCCGCAGCGCCGCGCGTCCTTGCATGAGACCGGCCCGCCGGGCGGACCGGCCGGGCGCTCGTGGCGTCAGGATATCAGGCGGCGGGTGCGCCAGGCGGGATCAACCCGCCCGGCGCACCCGCTGCCGTCGTCCGTCGATCAACCCATCACCTTGGCGACGACGCCGGCGCCGACGGTACGGCCGCCTTCGCGGATCGCGAAGCGCAGGCCTTCGTCCATGGCGATCGGCGAGATCAGCTCGACGGTGACCGACACGTTGTCAC